>NZ_JAGWCS010000152.1:0-8366 GCF_020657705.1 Clostridioides sp. ZZV15-6598
ATAATGGTCTTTATGATATTATTAATATAACTATAATAACAACGCTGTAATTTATTGTAGAATGTGTTTTTTTATAGCAATGAGAACTGATGTATTTTTAAAGGAATAAAGCAGTTTAATTCTTCGTAATATAAATATTTATTTAATAGTTATGTAAATATTTATATTATATATTGGATGAAGATATGAGTATAAAATATAATTTTTATAATATAAAACCTGTTTAGAACTAAGTTAAGGTACAAATAATAAGAATTATATGAAGATTTAAAAAATAGTATGTACAGCAAAATATATTTAAGTTTTAGAGAGCTTCAATGAGTGATATAATGATGAGCTCTATTTGTCAAAAAAGATGATGCTATTGTACTCTTTTTTTTTATATAAAAAAGTACAGTATCATCATCAAAGGTATAGCAAAACTTGACATAGTTTTAAGAATTTAAAAAATTGGATAAAAGGAGTTACACATAAATGAATGTGAGAAATTTAGTAGATGAATTAGATGAAATTATATATGTTTCCTCCTTGGATACATATGAACTTTTATATATTAATAAAAATGGGAAAAAGATGCTAGGCCTTGATGATATTTCTCATAGAAAATGTTATGAAGCATTACAAGGAAGAGATTCTCCTTGTGAATTTTGTACTAACTCTTTTTTGAAAGATGATGAATATTACATATGGGAAAATACAAACACTGGAATAGACAGACACTTTATATTAAAAGATAAATTAATTAAGTGGGAAGGGAAAGCTGCACGATTAGAAATAGCTCTTGATATTACTGATAAGGAAAATATAAGTAAGTCGATAGAAGAAAAATTAGAAATAAAAGAATTATTAGTTGGATGTATTAAACATCTTATAACAGAAACTAATTTTTCAAATGCTATAAATCTTGTATTAAGCAGTATTGGAGAATTTCATAAAGCTGATAGAGCATATGTTTTTGAAGTGTCAGCAGATGGGAAAAAGATAAATAATACATATGAATGGTGTAATCAAGGTATTGAGGGACAAAAACAATTCCTTGAAGATATTGATGTTGAAGCATTAAAAAATTGGTTTTCATTATTTCATGAAAAAGGTTTTATAATATTAGATAATATAGAAAGTATAAAAGAAACACAACCAATTGAGTATGAAATTTTAAAACCTCAAAATATTGAAAGTTTGATAGCATCTTCACTAAAGCAAGATGACAAAATAATTGGATTTATTGGAGTTGACAATCCACATAGAGCTGTTAAAGATACATCTCTTTTGACTTCTCTATCTTATTTTTTATTGAATGAAATGAAAAAAAGAGAAGTAGAAAATAAATTGAATCATATGAGTTACTATGACTTTTTGACTGGGGTTTACAATAGAAATAAATATATTAAATACATAGATAATTTTCACAGCAATAAATCTAAATCTATAGGTGTTGTGTTTATAGATATAAATGGATTAAAAGATATTAATGATAATTTTGGACATGCTAGCGGCGACTCTGCTATTGTGTCAACCTGTGTAATTATAAAAAAATACTTTCATTCCTATAATATTTATCGTATTGGTGGAGATGAGTTTGTTGTATTATGTGAGGAAATTTCAAAACAACTATTTGAAGAAAAAGTTACCTGGTTAAGTGAAGAGTTTAAAGATACTAGGGTATATAGTGTAGCAATAGGAAGCATTTGGAGTGAGAATAGTACAAATATACATAGGTTGACTAAAATTGCTGATGAGAGAATGTATCAAGATAAGCAAAGATATTATGAAAAAAATAAACTAAAGGCCAATAAAATAGAGGAAATAAACAATTTAAATGGTTCAGAAAAAAGGATTCTATCTACATATAAAAATTTAGAGACTGAGGAACCTTTTGACAGTATAACAAGTGATGGATATTCTAAGACTTATGAAAAATTAGTTTATAATACATATGATATAATCTTAGATATTTGCTTAGAGAAAAATTTGATTACTCCAATATATCAATCAGAAAACAATATTTTTAAAATATCTGTAAAAGAGAATATACAAAAAACCTTTTTATACATTAGAAATTATATAATTCATCCTGATGATAGAACCATATTTTACTCTAATATTTATTCAAAGTTTCTTGATGATTCAAAAAATATCAAGCAAGAGGACTTAAAGTTGAGTTTTGAGTGTAGATGTTTAGGTGAGGATAAAAGATACTATTGGGCATCCATGTTTATCCTAAATGTTATCAGTAAAAATAAATTTGGTGAAAAGCAGGCACATATTTTGCTTTCTATTAAAAATATAGACCATATTATGCAAATACGTAAAAGACAAAGAGATATATTGACAGGTCTATATAATTACGAAGGTTTTTGTCAACAAGCAAACTTATTACTTAAAAAACATTCTGATAAACATTATGTTGCTATAATGATGGATATAGATAAGTTTAAGGTAATTAATGATATTTATGGTATTCAAGAGGGCGATAGAGCATTAATATATATTGCAGAATTGATTAAAAAAAATATTGCTTCTAAGGGAATTTGTTGTCGTATGTATGCAGATGTATTTTGCATTTTTTTTGAGTGCTATCATGATAAAGATGTAGATAAATTAATTTATAAAATTACAAAGAATTTAAGTATAAAGCAATTTGAATATATGTTAATACCATGCTTTGGAATTTATAGGATTTTGGATAATAATATATCAGTTACAAATGCCTGTGAGATGGCAGGATATGCTCACAAAAATGTAAAGAAGCAGAGCATAAGTCATCATATGTTTTATGATGAGGCTATGAGGAATGATGCAATTGAAGAAAAACAGATGGAAAGAGAAATGGAAAATGCATTGGAAAATGGACAGTTTCATGTATACTTACAACCTAAATATAATCTTGAAATAAATAAAATTGTAGGGGCAGAAGCATTAGTTAGATGGATACATCCAGAAAAAGGTATAATACCTCCAAATAAATTTATATCACTATTTGAGAAGAATGGATTTATCATTAAACTAGATATGTATATATGGGAGCAAGTATGTGCTTTGATAAGGAAATGGATAGACCTAGGTCAGAAGCCAGTACCGATTTCCGTAAATGTATCAAGACTACATTTGTATAATCCTCAATTTAGATATGTTGTTTTAGGTCTAATAAATAAATATAACATACCAAAGTCGCTTTTAGAATTAGAGCTTACAGAAAGCTTATTTATTAAAAATATAAAGTTATTTGCCAAGATAATAGCAGAGCTTAGAACGGATGGTATTGTTTTAAATATGGATGACTTTGGTTCAGCATATTCTTCATTAAATATGCTAAAAAATATAAATATTGACACATTAAAGATAGATTGTGGATTTTTCAATGAAAAAGAAATTACAGAAAGAGAAAAAATTGTTTTAAAGCATACTATAGCCATGGCTAAGGACCTAGAAATGGCTGTAGTTGCAGAAGGTGTAGAAACAAAAGAGCAAGCAGAGTTTTTGGCTAGTTTGAATTGTGTGGTAATTCAAGGATATTACTATTGTAAGCCTATTCCAAGTAGAGATTTTGAAAGTTTACTTTATAATCATCAAGATAGTAAACTAATAACTACTTAAAATAATATGCTTTATTTAAATATGGTATATTCATATGAACGCTTGTATAGAAGCTCTTTACCGTAAATATAGAATGTGAGATAATAAATTAAATAAAAAATAAAAAGCAATGATATTATAATTTTTTTAGTAAGTACAATATTGATGGATTAGGAGCGAAGTTTATGATAGTGGGTATTATAGGTCCTTCAGACTCTGGATTTAAGATAAAGGAAGACTTAAAACAGATAGACAGCAATTTAGAAACTAAAATATATGTAAGAGAAAAAGTAGTAGATACCATAGAAGTTATTTCGAAATGTGAAGATGAATGTGATGCCATTATATTTACAGGATGTGGAGTCTATGAGTTTATAAAATCTAAACATGAAATAAGTAAACCACATTCATTTGTTCCAAGAAGTGGGACAAGTATAATGAAAGCATTTTGGGCAATAAAGAGCGCAAATATAAAGCTAGATAAATTTAGTATAGATGTAGTTGATAGATATGTTGTAGAAGATGCACTTAAAGAGTTTGATATTGAAGTTACAAGTATATTTTGTAGGCCATTTTCTGTAGAAGTAGGGGAATCTGAACTTGCAAAGTGGCATATACAATTGTTTGAGGAAAATAAGACTGAGATAATGATAACTGGTTTTGGAGCAGTATACAATGAGTTAAAGGAAAGAGGTTATCCTGTATTTCGCCTACAAGCAACTATACAATTAATCAAAGAAAGTTATGAGAAAGTGAAGAGTGAATATGCTCTAAGCAAGGCTAGATTTTCTCAAATTGCAGTAGAAATATTGAGTTTAATAGACTATAAAGAGAAGATAGAAAATTATTATTCTGATATGATAAAAAAATCAGATATGGATAAGCTTGTAGTAAACTATGCAAGAAGTATTCAAGGTTCTTTATTTTCGTTTGGAAGAAATGATTATGTAGTATTTGTTCATAAAGGCGTAGCTGATAATGAGTACAATTATGATAAATTATTTAAGTTAAAAAGAGATATAAAAGACATGGGATTTTCTCTTAGTATAGGGATTGGTACTGGGGTAACTGCATATCAAGCTGAAAATAATGCACATAAAGCATTAAGACATTCAATAGATTCAAAAGAAATTGGTATATATTTAGTGGATGAAGATGAAAATATAAGAGGTCCTTTAGCTTCAGAAAATGAATTAAATTACTCCCTAGTATTGGCTGATGAGAAAGTAATAGAAATATCTAAAAAAACTGGGATGAGTTGCGAATCAGTAGCAAAAATCATAGCTATAAGTGAAAATAGAAAAAGCAAGATTTATGATTCAAAAGAATTGGCAGAATATCTAAATGTAAGTGAAAGAAGTGCAAGGCGTATACTGAATAAAATAGTAAGTGCAGATTTAGGTAGAATATGTGCTAAAGAAACCAGTATTGGTGGAGGTAGACCAAAGAATATTACTGAGATATTGTTTTAAAATATTATATAAGATTGTATGAAGTGTCATATAAAATACTAAAACCTATGTAAATCAACTTTTTAAGATAGTACTTATAGAGTTGAAAATACATAGGTTTTTAATTATGAGATTTAAAGAGTAATATTGTATAGAAGTATTTATATGAGTTATATCACTCTAATTTATCATTAATTTTTTATAATTCATTATTTAACTTAATTATATGATAGACTGATTCAGAAGTAGAATCTAATAGTTATAACTTAATCATATGATAGACTGATTTAAAAGTAGAATCTAATATCTATAATCTAACCATATGATGCACTAATTTAGAAAATTATCTAATAATTATAACTTAATCATATTATAAACTATTTTAGCAGTATCATATAATTCATCTATATTTACATATTCATTAACTGTGTGTACATCATACATCCCTAAACTTAATATAGCACAGTTATATCCAAGATTAGCTAGTATATTTGCATCACTACCACCACCAATTACCATTGGGTTTGGAATAACACCAACTTGTCTTATTGCTTCTTCACTTAATTTAAAAACATGACTGTCCCTACTAAGTTCAAAACTTGGATAAGACATATTATGTTCAAAAGTGTAAGTGGTATTAAATTTAGATGCAGCATCTGAACAACACTTTTTCATATAATTAAGTTCATATTCTAAAGTCTCAGGGACATGAGACCTGATTTCAGCAGTCAATGTAACCTTATCAGTTACTATATTTGTAGCTCCACCACCTTCTATTTTACCTATGTTTGAAGTTGTTAGAGAATCTATTCTACCTATATGCATATTACTTATTGCATGAGAGGCAACCAATATAGCATTTATACCTTTTTCAGGTTCTATACCAGCATGTGCTTTTTTACCATAAAAAGAGATTTTTATAGATTCCTGTGCAGGAGCCTTATATGCTATCGAACCAATAGCTCCACCAGAATCTAAAATAACCATATCTTTGCAAGGTAAGTTATCAGGGTTAAAGTTTTTAACACCATGCATACCAGCTTCTTCACAAATTGTAAAGCATAGATATATATCTCTATGTGGTATTTTTTCTGTAATAACATGTTCTAGAGCTTCAAGGATAGCAGCTATGCCAGCTTTGTCATCTGCACCAAGTGTAGTAGTCCCATCACTTCTAACTACATTACCATCTAGTATTGGATTTACACCCAAACAAGGTTGAACTTGGTCCATATGAGCACATAAACAAAGAGGTTTACTTCCTTCTTCGCCTTTTATATATGCTATGACATTTCCTGTATTACCCCCATATTTTTCACCAGCATCATCTATAATAGCTTCTATATTTCTTTCTTTTAGATAGTTTACTATCCACTTAGACATTTCTAATTCTTGATTAGATGGACTGTCAATTCTAACCATATCCATAAAATTATTTATAAGTCTATTTTTACTTAACATAAATCATTTCTCCTTTTAGAAAAAAATTAAATAAATTACATACTATAAGAAGGGAATATTCCAGGTCCTAATGGAATATTAAACACCATAAATAGTATTAATAGTATAGTCCATACTATCAAGAATGATATAGAGTATGGTATCATATTAGCTATTACAGTACCCATACCCGCATCCTTATCATACTTTCTTGTAAATGCTAGTATAATAGGGAAGTATGGGAATAATGGGCTAAGTGGATTTGTTATACAATCACCTATACGATAAGCCATTTGTGTAAGTGCTGGATTGTATCCAACCATCATAAACATTGGTACGAATATTGGTGCAAGTATAGCCCACTTTGCAGATGCACTTCCTATAAATAAATTTATAAAGCATGATAATATAATAAATCCTATCAATAATAAAGGGCCATTTATCCCTGCTGATTTTAAAAACTCTCCACCTTTTACAGCTAGTATTAAACCTAAATTACTATTTGTAAATAATTGTAAAAACTGTGAAGCAGCAAATGCTAGTATTATATATCCGCCCATATCACTCATTGCACCTGCCATTATAGATACAACATCTTTATCTTTTTTTATTTTACCTATAGTTTTTCCATATACAACACCAGGTATAAAAAAGGCTAAAGCTATTATAGGTACCATACCTTTCATAAGGGGAGCATTATTTGATAATAAATCTCCTGTTTCTGGGTCTGCTAGGAATGGTTTTTGACCAATTACACTAAGTGCTATTATAATTGCTGCATATATTAATATACTTATACCAGCTTTTTTAAGTCCTTTTTTTTCTACATCACTAAGACTACCATCAACATCTAGCTCTGCATTTCCTTCATATTTACCAAATCTAGGAGCTACGATTTTTTCTGTTACCCAAGTTGCCAATAATATTAATACAAAAGTTGATGCTATCATAAAAAATAAGTTCATTGTTGCATTAGCTTCAAATCCAGAATCAATCATCTGAGCTGCTGGAACTGTAAAGCTTGCAGCAAGTATGTCGTTAACACTTATCATGATGTTTGCTGCAAATCCTAGACAGACTGCGGCATATCCAGAAAATAAACCTATAAGTGGATGTCTTCCAACGCCAAGATATACAAGTGCAGCCAATGGTGGGAATAGTATTGTACCTGCATCTGATGCAATATTTGCAAGCATACCTATAGTCATTACAACAAGAGTTACTTTTGTTTCAGGAATTTTGCTTACTGATGCCTTTATTGTTGCTGTCATAAGTCCAGTTTTATCACAAACACCAGCACCTATCATAGTAACTAAAACTAGACCTAAAGGTGCAAAGCCTTGAAAATTACTAACAATATTTCCTAATAAAATCTGAAGTTGTTCTACAGTTAATAAATTTACAGCAGTTATAGTTTCACCAGTACCAGGATGAACTACTGATATACCCATAGAACCGATTATGCTAGATAGTATAAGTAAAAGTACACATAATCCTAAAAATATTGTAACTGGGTCTGGTAGTTTATTACCAACAATTTCTATTCTGTTTAATGTTCTGTCAAAAAAGTTCTTCTTTTTAACTACGTTATCATTCATAATATCCTCCCTATGTTTTTAAAATATAATATTGAAAATAAGTATTGTGGTCAAATTTATAATGTAAATTATGACTGTCAATTTAAGACGTGTCCACAATGTGTCCTAAAAAAAGTATAAAATAAACTTTTTCCTATGTCAATGTAATTTTCTGAATTTTCTGGATGAGTGGTGTTAATTAAATATGCTTTAAGTAGATTAATAACGAATTATGTCTAAGTTGTCTGTATTATATATACGCTTTAAAATTAATTTTAAAACAAAACTTTATAAAAATCTAGTGGAATATTAAGTTAGTAAA
>NZ_JAGWCS010000153.1:0-8340 GCF_020657705.1 Clostridioides sp. ZZV15-6598
TATTTCTAGGCTTGGCGACCAAATTTCCATTATTAAGCACTTAGGATTTAACCATATGCCATCTCTACACTTGTTATAATTTCTCACCATCATAAAGGTTTCTGATTCTATCCTTTATTGTGGTAGTAGAGCTTTAGGATTTACTGGTTTTAAAGTGGTGTCCTATGCAGATTTCTCTACATACGCAGTATAGTTTATATTTTTATAATTCTTTTATAAAGTTTTATAAACTATTTGTTACTGTATTTAGCAATAATCCCTCCTAATCATATATTTGTCTATAATTATACAGTAAAAATATAATATAGTCTAATTGACTTCAAATGTGAAATTTATTATTTATATAAAAAATAAGAACCTGATAATAAAGTAATTTAAACTTTTTATCAGGCCCTTATTTTATCTATTTTTTAGTATCATGGCAACTCTTACTGCTTGAGCATCCTGAACAACCACATCCACAACTACTGCCATTCTTTTTTTTGTTATTAACCATATGCATCACAGCCAATGCCATTAATACTACTACAATAGCTGCTATAACAAATGTAGCCATAATTATCACTCCTTATTTATATGAACTAATTTTTCATATAGCTCAAATTACCAATTTTATCTTTTTTTATTGTTCTATTTGAATAAGTTAAAACTCCAAATACTACTGCTATTGCTATAACTATAGATATTATTGCCCCAGCAATACTTCCACCAGTTCCTAAAAGTACACTTCCAACTTGATTGATAAGAAGAGCAACTATATAAGCTGTTGAAGTTTGGAACCCTAATGTAATCCATGTCCATTTCCATGAACCCATTTCTCTTTTTATAGCACCAATAGCTGCAAAACAAGGTGCGCAAAGCATATTAAATGCCATAAATGAAAATGCGCTAACTACTGTAAACATACTTGCAACTGAACCAAGAAGTGTTGGATCTTGTTCTGTCGCATCTGATATACCAAATAAAACTCCAAATGTTCCAACTACATTTTCTTTTGCTACTAGACCTGTCACTGTTGCTACTGATGATTGCCAGTTTCCAAATCCAAGAGGTGCAAATATTGGTGCAACTATATTTCCTAAGGTAGCTAATATACTATCTCCAGCATCTACCATTTGTAGTGACCAGTTGAATGATTGTAAGAACCATATTACTCCACAAGCAACAAATATAATTGTACCCGCTTTGATTATAAATGCTTTTCCTCTATCCCACATATGAATTAAAACACCTTTTGCACTAGGAATATGATATTGAGGTAATTCCATAACAAATGGAGATGGTTCTCCAACAAATAAAGCAGTTCTCTTTAACATAATTCCACAAATAATTATCATTGCAATTCCTAAGAAATACATTGATGGAGCTACCCATGAAGCCCCTCCAAATAATGCTCCTGCAAATAATGCTATTATTGGAATCTTAGCTCCACATGGAATAAATGTAGTTAACATGATAGTCATTTTTCTGTCTCTGTCATTTTCTATAGTACGAGTTGACATAACACCTGGAACTCCACAACCTGAACTTATAAGCATAGGTATAAATGACTTTCCTGAAAGACCAAATTTACGGAATATTCTATCCATTATAAAGGCCACACGTGACATGTATCCACAATCTTCAAGTATTGATAATAGTAAAAATAAAAGCATGATTTGTGGTACAAATCCTAATACAGCTCCAACTCCACCAATTAAGCCATCAACTACAAGGCCTTGTAACCAATCAGCTACATTTACAGAAGCTAGGAAATTACTTACATTACCTTGAATAATTTCTCCAAACAATACATCATTTGTCCAATCAGTTGCTATAGTACCTAATGAACTTACTGCTATGTAGTAAACTCCCCACATTATAAGTGCAAAAATAGGTAGTGCTAATATACGATTTGTTACAATCTTATCTATTTTATCTGATACAGTTTCTTTACCTTTTCTATTTTTCTTTATTATGCTTGAAATTATTGAACTAATAAATTCATAACGATTTGCTGTGATTATACTTTCACTATCATCATCCAATTCATCTTCACAACTTCTAGTTATTTCCTCTATATCACTTAATATTCCTTTAGAAATATCAAGCTTTTGTATAACATTTTCATCTCTTTCAAATAATTTTATAGCTAACCAACGTGTTTCCATATCTATATATGGAGTTTTTTCCTCTATTATTTTTTCGATTTTTTCTATTGCTCCTTTGCTTTCATCAACAAAAGGTAACTTAAAATCTAATTTATTGTTACTACTTGCAATTTCAATTGCTTTTTGAGCAGCTTCCATAATTCCTTGCCCTTTAACAGCTGTTACTTCTACTACAGGGCAACCTATAACCTCTGATAATTTTTTAATATTTATCTTATCTCCATTTTTCTTAACAACGTCCATCATGTTAAGAGCTATAACAGTAGGTATACCTAATTCCAAAACCTGAGTTGTTAAATATAAATTTCTCTCTATATTTGATGCATCTACAATATTTATTACTGCATCTGGTTTATCATCAAGCATAAAATTACGTGTAACAACTTCCTCTAATGTATATGGTGATAGAGAATAAATTCCTGGTAAATCTACTATTTCTACATCTTTATTTCCTTTTAATTTTCCACCTTTTTTTTCAACTGTTACTCCTGGCCAGTTACCAACATATTGTGATGAACCTGTAAGTCCATTAAACATTGTTGTCTTGCCACAATTAGGATTTCCTATGAGACCTATTTTTATTGACATTTCCATTCCCTCCATTAATATTTAGATACATGATTATTTTTGATACAGAAAATCATTCTCATTATATAATTGCATTAACCCTACTATAATTAAATTTATTATTCCACAATAATTTTTTCTGCATCTGATTTACGAATTGATAGTTCATAATCTCTAACTGTAATTTCAATTGGGTCTCCAAGAGGAGCTACTTTTCTCACAAATACATCAACACCCCTTGTAATCCCCATATCCATTATACGTCTTCGTGTGGCTCCTTCTCCTTCTAATTTTTTAACTTTTACAGTTTCCCCACACTTAATATCCTTTAGCTTGTTCATATTACTACCTCCCTATATTATTATCCTACTTGCCATTTTTTTATCTAATGCAATTCTAGTATCTTTTACATCTATTATTAAATTGCCATCTATCTTAGAAATTATTTTAACACTTGTTCCTACTACAAATCCTATACTATTTAAAAATGTTCTTGTCTTATCACTTCCTGAAATCTTCTTTATAACTACTTCTTCTCCTATATTTGATAATACTAATGGCATACGATATTCCTCCTCATACTAATTTAAATTTATATGTAGGCTTTTCCTTCTATTTAAATTTTAGTATCTTATTTTTAAGTTATGACTCATTAAAATGATTACCTATTTTTTCCTTCTTTTTACAATTCTTAATTTTGATTTAAGTCTATCATAATAGTATGAATTTTGCAAGTGATTATTGTATTCTTTTGATTTTTTTTCTCAATTAAGTTTCTTCCTCATACAAATCTCATTCATTTTAACATAATTCTATAAAATAAAGATGCTTTTATATAGTATCTTTGACTATCTAAAAGCATCTTTATTTTTCATCTATTTTATATTTATTTATATATTTAATTCTTCTTTAGAAATATTTTTTTATTATTACTTTCATCTTTTTCTGTAAAAAATGCTCTATCTAGTTTTAAAATATAAACATACAAATATATTTTGACACACTTTCTTTTTCTATGCATGAATGTGTGACAAACAAAAAAATTTTAAATTCTCTTATAAATAATTATAGTCCCTATTAACTTGAATGTTTAGATAGAAACTCCATTTGTTGAAGATTAAATGTTTGTGTATGAGTATTAGAATAATTTTTTGAATATGTATCAATAAAACCATGATTTGCCTCTGCGATTTCAATTTGAATATTTTGTTTTTTAGCTAGTTGAGAGGCAACAAAATCAACATCAAATGAATCGTATTTTGCAAATACTAATAAAGCAGGACATTTTGGAATTACATCCATATAATCTCTAATTCGAGAACCATAACAACAAATTATACCATCACATAGTGAACCTTCACTGCATCTCCATGCAATTGTTGCACCTATACTATACCCAATAACGAATACATGCTTATATTTCAATTTTAAATCATTTATAAGTTTTTCTACTTTTTCATAAATATTAAATCCTACATTACCTATAAAAAAATTATATGCTTCTTGAGCTTTTGAATAAGAAAAAACTCTCCTGCTACCCAAAAGTTCAGGACAAAATACATCATATCCATCTTGATAGTATTTTTGACAAATATCCTTTATAAAGTTGTTAATACCATAAATTTCATGTAGCACTACAATAGCTATCTTACTTTTATGTGTATACTTAATCAGTTTATCCACCACCTTTATTAAATAGTCAATATTTTTATATTTAGTTTAATGTATTCCTATATGTATGTCAATTTACTGTTTTAGAATTTAAATTACTTAAAAAGGAGTATTTCACTCATAGTCTTTAAAAACCATGAATGAAATACTCCTAAAAATTCACTTAATTTATATTAAATTTATTTTCCAAAATATCTATTTAATAATCCTAAGAATGCTTTACCATGTCTAGCTTCATCTTTACACATTTCATGTACTGTATCATGTATAGCATCTAATCCTAATTCTTTAGCTTTTTTAGCTAATTTTAATTTTCCATCAGTTGCACCATACTCAGCGTCAACTCTAACTCTTAAGTTCTCTTTTGTATCTGCAACTACAACTTCTCCAAGAAGTTCTGCAAACTTAGCAGCATGTTCTGCTTCTTCAAAAGCTATTCTCTTGTATGCTTCTCCTACTTCTGGATATCCTTCTCTATCAGCTTGTCTACTCATTGCTAAATACATTCCTACTTCTGTACACTCACCAACAAAGTTAGCTCTTAATCCTTCGATTACTTCCTCATCTACACCTTGAGCTACTCCTATTCTGTGCTCATCAGCCCAATTCTTTTCGCCTTTCATTTCTTCAAACTTATCAGCTCCAACTTTACATACTGGACATTGTGCTGGTGCAGCATCCCCTTCATGTATATATCCACATACTGTACAAACAAATTTTTTCATAATTAATTTCCTCCTAATATTTTATATATCAAATTTAATTTTTTATTTTCTAAGTTAGTCTATATATACCCGTGTCATATACCTTTAAACAATTTTTTAAAATTTATTTATTATTTTTTAATTTCTCTTTGTCAGTAGTATATTTCTGTAATAATGACCTTTGAGTTTTATTAGTTCTTTATGATTTCCAGATTCTACAATTCGTCCATTTTCTAAAACTATTATATTGTCACAATTTGATATAGTACTTAGTCTATGAGCTATAATTATACTTGTCTTTCCATAAGTCACATTATTTATTGCATCTTGAATCTTAGCTTCAGTTGCTATATCTATATTACTTGTAGCTTCATCCAAAATAAGTATTGGTGCATTTTTTAATACCGCCCTAGCAATACTAATTAGTTGTTTTTGCCCCTCGCTTAAATCCTCACCCCTATCTGATAAAACAGTTTCATATCCTTCACGCATTTTAATTATAAACTTGTGTGAATTTGCTATTTTACTAGCAGATATAACCTGTTCATCAGTTGCTATTAGATTTCCATACCTTATATTTTCCATAACAGTGTCATTAAATATATAACTTTCTTGTGGAACTACTCCAAAATAATTTCTTAAACAATTCCTATCAATTGAATAGATATCATTCCCACCTAAAAGTATCTTCCCTTTTTCTATTTGATAGAAATTTGTAATCAGATTTATAATTGTCGTTTTTCCACTACCGGTTTCCCCTATTATAGCATTTGATGTACCAGATTTGATTTTTAAGTTTATATCACTTAAAATATTCTTTTTTGAGTCATAGGAAAAACTTACATCTTTAAATTCAATATCACCATTTATAAAAGAATTTTTTAAATCATTATTTTTATTGTTATAAATGTCACTTTTAGTGCTACTATTTATTTGCGCTTCTTCTTGCTCATCCATAATTTCAAAGACTCTTTCACATCCTGCTACAGCTGAAAGCAATGTATTAAATAAGTTGGCTAATTCATTTAAAGGTCTTGTAAATTGTCTTACATAACTTAAAAAACTCGCTATAACGCCTATAGTTATAACGTCTTTAGATGCAAGTACTCCACCTATAATACATATAATTGCAAATCCTATATTACTAATTACATTCATAATAGGCATTAAAAGAGATGTATAAATTTGTGATTTAAGTGAAATACTTAAAAGCCTATCATTAATTTCTTTGAAATCACCTACAGATTTTTTCTCATAATTAAAAGCTTTTACTACATTTATATTTGATATCATTTCCTCAATATGAGAATTTAACTTTCCTAATTCCACTTGTTGTTGCTTAAAAAAAACTCTAGTCCTCTTTGCAATAAAATTGCTTAGAAACATCACTAATGGTATTAATACAATACTGCAAAAAGTTAAAATAGGACTTAATATAAACATCATAATGAAGGTTAACAATATGTTTAAAATTCCTGTAATCAATTGTATTAATGAAGTCGAAATACCTGTACTAATATTATCAACATCATTTGTTACTCTACTCATAATATCTCCAGTGGGACTTTTATCAAAGAAAGTTATTGGTAAATCTCTAAATTTTAGAAATAGATTACTTCTCATCTCTCTAACTATACTTTGAGATAATCTAGCTGTAAATATACCTTTGGACAGCTTAACTGAAAATTCAATTATATAAAATAAAAGTAAAATAAGTATTCCTTTTAAAAAAATAGACTTTGAATATATATCAATATTTATTATGTCAACTACTTTTCCAAGAGTATATGGTATTATAGTTGATATAATTGAATCAATTATTACTAGTAAAAAAATCAATCTAGTAATTTTTTTATCTTTTTTAAAGTACATAAAAACTCTTTTAAATGTTTTTTTAAAATCTTTAGGCTTTGCTTTTTTCTTTAGTCTACTCACCTTTTGATTTCCAGTACTCAAATTCAATACACTTCCTCCTTAATTTACATCTTCATTTACTAGATTTTGCAACTCAAAAATCTTTTTATAAGTTGGAGAACTAACCAGTAAATCTTCATGTGCAGCAAATCCAACCACCTCTCCCTCATCTAAAACTAAAATCTTATCACAGCCAATTATAGAACTAATTTTTTGTGAAATAGTTATAATAGTACATTTCTTGTTTTTATTTTCTCTTAAATTATTTATATAGTCTTTTATATTTTTCCTTATAATTGTCTCTGTATTGATGTCCATTGCACTAAAACAATCATCAAGAATTAATATTTGTGGTTTTTTTGCTATAGCTCTAGCTATTGTAACTCTTTGCCTTTGTCCTCCTGATAGGTTTTTACCCCTTTGAAACAAAACTTCATCATAAGAATTTTCAAGTTTTGTTATAAATTGATTTGCATTTGCTATTTCGCATGCTTTTACAACATCTTCTTTACTTATATCTTTATTTCCCATAATTATATTTTCTGATATACTCTTTCCGAACACACTGCTATTTTGAAAAACTACACCTATTTTTTCTCTTAAACTTTCTTTAGATATACTGTATATGCTATGCTCTCCAATCTTAATATCTCCTCTATCAACTATATATAGTTTTTGGATTAAATTGATTAAAGAAGTTTTTCCTGAACCAGTTTGACCAATCACGCCAATATTTTGCCCTTCTTTTATTTTAAAAGATATATCTTTTAATATCTTCTCATCTATATTTTTATTATATGAAAAGTCTACATTTTCAAAAATTATGTCACCATTTATAAATTCTAATTCTCTTTCTTTAGCATCTAAATCAGTATTTTTGATAATCACTTCTTCATTCTCATCAATCAAGACTTCACTTATTCTTTCATAAGAAGCTTTTGCTCTCACAAAAACATTAAAAACATGTGAAATCATTATAAGTGATGTTAGTATTCTGGTCATGTAGTTTACATAGGCAACTATAATTCCAATTTTAATTTCTCCAGAATAAATTAAATATCTTCCAATCAGTAATATTATTATTATAGCAACATTAATAATTATTGTAATTGTCGGTCTAAAAAATGACATCATCGTTGTAGCTTTTCTACTATTTTGAAAAAGTTCATTATTTAATTCTTCAAAACGTTTATTCTCATAATCATACCTACAAAATAATTTAACTACCTTTATTCCACCTAAAAACTGTCTCAATTTTGAGTTTATCTTATCTGTACTTTCTTGTACTTTTTTAAATAACTTATATCCAATCTTCATATTAAACAATATTATAA
>NZ_JAGWCS010000154.1:0-8267 GCF_020657705.1 Clostridioides sp. ZZV15-6598
ATGTTAATACACACAATAAATAAGGGTTTTGGAGTGAAGTATAGTCTAGGAAAAATAGAAAAAGATTTAAAACTAGATAAATTTGTAAGATGTCATAAAAGCTTTATAGTTAATCTAAGTTATGTAGAAAATATAAAGCCAAATATTGCTATTTTAGAAAGTGGAGAAGAAGTACCTATTAGTAGATATAGGTATAAAGAGGTTAAGGAGAAATTTTTAAAATTTCTTGGTGATACAATATGTTAAATTTTATGTTTGAGTTATTATTAATTGTATCTATATGTGTACGATTTATTATTATGAAAAGGATATTAATTTATAAAAAAGATAATAAAAAAGACAAGCAAATTGTATTTTATGCTTTATTGGGATTAATTTATATTATAGTTAAAATAACTAGATTATTTAATATAGAAGAAAATTATATTAGTAATATATACTATTTGATTGATGTTTTAGTATTTATTGCCTGGGGGATATATTATAATTATTTTTACAACATAGGATATATTAAATACATTATTTTCTTTTTTCTATTTAATATTTATTATGATTGTGTCAAAGATGTTGTAGATAGAATTTTATTTTTTGCAGTTACAGGTAATGTTGTTTCATCCAAAGAGTGGCTTTTGGCATCTGATTCTGATAATATAAAAGTTTATATATACAGTAATCTATTTATTATATTTGTATATATGATACTTAGTTTTTTGTATAATCGATTAAAATCGCTTAGCCAAGATAAAAGAAACTATGTATATTTGTTATTTGCTCTAATGGCTAACACCATGAATATAATTGGAGCCTATATATCAAGGAAATTAGAACGGTTTAGATGGTTACATTCAGAACCATATTATTTTGAGAATTTTGTAAATCCAAAGCTAATAGGAGCTAGCACTATTGTTCTTATATTATTGTTTAGGCAAATAATAAAAGATAATAAATTAAAATCTCAGAATGAATTAATAAAAAATAAGTTAGATATGCAATATGCTCATTATTTAAGTATTCAAGAATCTCATGTGAGAGTTAAGAAGCTTTATCATGATATAAACAATCATATTTGCTGTATAGACAATCTTAAAAACGATGGTAAAGAAATCAATGAGTATATAAATAATTTAAAAGATGAAATTAGAGAGTTCAAATATATTTATAATACAGGGAACATGATATTAGACATCATAATCAGTGAGAAGAGTGAAATATCTGCGAAAAAGGGAATTAAATTTATTTGTGACATAAACTTTTCAAAAGTTGATTTTATAAAACCCATAGATGTGTCAAGTGTATTTGCCAATATTTTAGATAATGCAATAGAAGCATGTGAGAAAATATCAGATGAAAATATTGATAAATATATTAGAATTAAAGGAACTATAACAAAATCATTTTTTGTACTTAAATGTGAGAATAGTAAAGCAAATAATATTATTTCTAATAAAAATATATTGTTAACAGACAAAATGGATAAATTTATACATGGAATAGGAATTCAAAGTATTAAATCGTCTTTAGAAGAGTATAATGGAGAATTATTATTTGAAAATCAGAAAGACAAATTTATACTAAATATATGCATACCATTGAATCAAGATGCTGACAGTTGGGTCGATTAAGTTACTAGTTGGGGCATCTATATTGATACTAAAAAATAAGGATGTTATCTTTTTAATAACAAAAGATAACATCCTTATTTTTTAGTATCAAGAAATTTATAATTTTACTAATCTTAATTATAAGAATTAGTTACAAAGAAAGGTGATATGTATTGAAAAACTAATCATAAAAACCATAAAAATATAAGATATTGTAATACAAAATGTAATTAATAAAAACTTGAAAAGTAGAAATACAATGGAGGAAAAAATATATGAAGGCGAAAAAATATATTTTAGCTATGATAGTAATTTTAAGTATAAGTTCAAGCTTAATGGTAGGATGCACATCCACTGTATCCAATAAAGATTTAAATAACTCAGAGCAAGCTAGTGAAAATTCATCGGACAACTCAATTGAAACTAAAAAAGATGACTCTATTAAACTATTTGAGGATTACTCAAAAAAAGCTAATACTGTAGAAGGGTTGGAAGAAGTTAAAAAAGATTTATCTCAAAAGTTTTCAAAGGCTATAACAGATAGTGGTTATAAGGTCGTTAATTCAAATTCAGATGGAAGTTTTGTAGTATCTATAAATGGATTTGAAAAGCCACCAGAAAAAGATATTAGAAGTTTATTTTACTCTATGTCTGAAGACAACAAAGAAGGAAAAGCAGTAGTAGACATTCTCTGTGCTAAAGAATATCCTGAGAATAAAAAATTAACTGAAAGTGATAAATATATTAAATTTATGTACAACATGTTTAAGTCATTAACTAATACTGATTTAACTAAGAAAGATTTTTCAGATAAAGTTATAAAAATATTTAATGAAGGTGTAGGCTCTGTAGAGCTTCCTTATATGAATGATATACATGTTGAAGTTAACAAAGTTAAAAAATCTATTAAAGTTTTAAAACTAAGTTTAGAATATGAATTTGATATTTCAAATCATTAATATAAAAAAATTATGACACTCTAGAAGAGAAATTTATGATTTAAATAATGATAATAAGTGTTTAAGAGATAGATAACTTAGAGATGCAAAATATCCTCCACCTTATTGAAGTAAATAAATTAGAAAATAAAATGCATGTTTTATATTTAGATAAGTTTTTTTATTCAAAAATAAATTATTTTTGGTTGCCATTTTATGTTAAAGGACAGTATAATATAATTAAAGTATGTTATAACATACAAAAATTAATATATATTATCTAAAGGGGGATTTTAAATGAGTCAAACTAATAGAATAGAAGCATTTAGACAAGAATACGTTAATTCTAAACCTATGATATGTTGTGAAAGGGCTAGAATTTTTACAGAATCACATAAAAAGACTGAAGGAGAAGCCATATGTATAAGAAGAGCTAAAGCTTTTTTAGATGCATGCAAAGAACTTCCTATAAAAATATTCGAGAATGAATTAATTGTAGGTACAGCTGGTAAATTCAGAAGAACAGGTATATTAACACCAGAGTTTTCTTGGCAATGGGTAGATAAGGAAATGGATACTTTTGATGAAAGAACTCAAGACCCATATGTAATATCAAAAGAGCAAATAGAATTTATAAGAAAAGAGATATTTCCATATTGGAAGGGTAAATCTTTGGAAGAAGTTTTTTTAGCAAGAATTCCAGAAGATACAGCTAAGATATTGGTAGATACAGGAATAATAGATAATGATTCTAAGTGGAGACAGGCAGTAGGGGAAGTAACTCCAGATTATCAAGATATATTATTTGTAAAAGGATATAAGGGTATCAAGGAAGAAGCAGATAAGAAGATAAAAGAACTAGACATATCAATTTCAGAAAATATTGAAAAAATAGATTTTTATAAGTCTGTTTCTATCGTTGCAGATGGTATTATGACATTGGCAAATAGATATTCAAAACTTGCAAAAGAAATGAGTGAATTAGAGAAAGACTCAAAAAGAAAGTTAGAACTTATAAAAATATCAGAAGTATGTGAGAATGTACCAGCAAATCCTCCAACTAGTTTTTATGAAGCGATACAGTTTGTATGGTTTGTGCAATTAGGTGGTGTTTTATCTGAAAATCCATTAGCATTGAACTTAGGTAGATTTGACCAATATATGTATCCATATTATGAAAAAGATACTAAAGAAGGCAATATAACTAAATCAGAGGCTCAAGAGTTGATAGAGGCTCTATGGATTAAGCTATCAGAGTGGGTATGGACAATATCAGCAAATACAGCAAATTATTTTGCAGGATACAACCAATTTCAAAATCTTACTGTTGGTGGCAAAAAGAGAAATGGAACTGATGGAACTAATGATATTTCATATATGTGTTTAAAGGCAACAGAAAGCGTAAAAACTCATCAACCAGGTTTAAGTGTTAGAATAAGTCAGGGAGCACCAGATGACTTTGTTATGGCAGTTGCTAAATTAGTAAAACAAGGTACTGGTTTTCCTGCTATACACAGTGATAGTGCAGGAGCACAAATGTTACTTCAAGATGGATATGATGCAGAAGATGCGAGAGATTGGAGCAATTGTGGTTGTGTAGTTCCTCATTTTAGAAAGACAGGTCAATGGACTTCAGCAGTAAATATTAATTTTGCAGCAGCACTGGAATATGCTATGAATGAAGGTAAAAGTAGATTAACTGGAGAAAAAATGGGATTAGATGTAAAAAATATCAACGAATTTGCATCTTTTGAAGAAGTTAAAGAAGAGTTTTTAAAGCAACTAGCGTATCTTATAAAAAATTCTGTTATAGGAACTACTGTTGCTCAACAAATTCATAAAGAAATAGTACCAAGACCATTTTTATCTACTTGTGTAGATGGTTGTTTGGATAAAGGTGTTGATTTGAGTAAAGGTGGAGCAAAATACAATATAGGACCTGTTCTAACAGGCATAGGTCTAGGTGTAGTTTCAAACTCATTGGCAGCTATAAAAAAATTAGTTTTTGAAGATAAGGTGACTACATTAGAAGAATTAACACAAGCATTAAATAATGATTGGGAAGGCTATGAAGAATTAAGAAAGCTTGCCTTAGATGTTCCTAAATATGGAAATGACAATGATTATGTAGATTCATTGGCTATTGAAGTTTCTGATTTTTATTATAGTGAAACTAGAAAATATAAGGATATTTTTGGTTCTAAGTTTAATAGTGCGTTTATGGGTATATCAAACTATGTTCCAACTGGAAAAATAGTAGGTGCAACTCCATGTGGAAGAAAAGCCACAAAACCTTTGACAGAAGGAGTATCTCCATTTGTTGGAACTGATACAACAAGTCCATTAGCGGCTATGAAATCTGCATCAAAAATAAATCATGATGTTCACACTGGTGGAACACTTTTAAACTTGAGATTTAATCAAGATTTGGTTGAAACAGAAAGAGGGCTTAGAAATCTAACTTCTATGGTCAAATCATATTTTGCACTAGGTGGATTCCATGTACAATTTAATACAATATCAAATGATGTCTTATTAAAAGCTCAAGAAAATCCAGAAGAATATAAAGATTTATTAGTGAGAGTTGCTGGATATAGTACTCAATTTGTCAATTTATCAAGAGAAATGCAAGATGCTATAATAGCTAGAAACTCACATAGTAAATTTTAATTATGAGGTAGATTATGAGTAAAAAGGGTAAAGTTGTAAAAGTACAACATTTTTCAGTAAATGATGGTGATGGAATAAGAACTACTATATTTTTAGAAGGATGTAAACTAAAATGTAAGTGGTGTTCTAATCCAGACTCATGGAGCAATATAGTAAAGCTAGGAGTCATGAAGGATAAGTGTATATCTTGTAATAGGTGTATAGATGCTTGTCCTCAAAATATAAGTTCATTATTTGACAGAAATCAAATAAATGATAAGTGTGATTTGTGTGGAAAATGTGTTAAAACATGTCTCAATGATGCTATCTGTATAATGACTGAAGAAATGAATGTTGAAGAGATTGTAAAGGAAGTTGAAAAAGATTTTATATTTTTCTTTGAGTCTAACGGAGGAGTAACTTTTTCTGGAGGAGAACCCACACTTCAAATTGACTTTTTAAGAGAATTAGTTGATGTTTTTTATAATAAAGGTATAAACATGGCAATTGAAACTTGTGGATATTTTGAGTGGGATAAAGTGAAGGATGTTTTTGAAAAAATAGACCATATATTTGTAGATATAAAATCTATGGATGATAATGTTCACAGAGAATATACAGGAGTAAGTAATAAGGTAATACTAGAAAATATATGTAGACTTTCAAAATTAAACAAATCTATGGTTATAAGAGTACCAATTATTTCTGGAGTGAATGATAGTGAAGAAAATATAAGAAATACTGCATTATTTGTAAAACAAAATGTTTTAGGTGGAAAGATGGAATTACTTCCATATCATAAATTTGGAATTGATAAATATAAAGCATTAGGGCTTGAAGATTATATATATGAATTTGATGAAATTTGTAATAGTCATATGTTAAAATTAAAAGAGATAGTAGAACTTACAGGAGTAAAAATCATAGAATACAAATAGGCTATCAGGAGGATTTTAACATGGATAATAAATTTCCTAATGTAGGAGAAAATTTAAGGTTATTAAGACAAGACATGGGCATAAGTTTAGATAAAGCTTCAAAGATGACAGGAGTTAGTAAGGCAATGCTGGGACAGATTGAAAGAGGTGAGTCTAGCCCCACTGTATCTACCTTATGGAAAATTTCATCTGGATTCAAAATAAATTTTACAACACTGTTAAATGAAAATACAAACACTTATGAGGTTATAAAAAAAGAGGATGTGGAACCTATTATTGAACAGCAAGGCAATATGAGGTTATATCCAATATATCCTTTTAGCCCTCAAAGAAGGTTTGAACTTTTTATAATTGAGCTTGAAGCAAATTGTACTCATGTTTCATCTACACATAGCCATGTTCTAGAAGAGTATGTACTTGTAATAGAAGGTAAACTTGAGCTTAATGTAGATGGAAAAACTTATATTTTAGAGTCTGGACATTCAATTAGATTTGATGGAACGCTAGAACATCTATATAAAAATTTAAATAATGGAAGAACTGTATTTCATAATATAGAAGTTTATAGATAATTTTATAGTTATCCATTTTGGGAATAAATATTTATTCTCAAAATGGATAACTTATTTTTGTAATGTCGAAAAGATTTGTATACATGTACTAACATTATTGTTTTAAAATAAACATAAAAGCATTATAATAATATTAACAAAATATAATAAAGAGGAAGAATATATGATTATGAAAGTTTTATTGACAGTACTAGTATTAGCAATCTTATATATTCTGTATAAGTATGAAACTCAACATATAGAAACAACAGAATATACCATATTTAATAAAAAAATTCCAAAAGAATTTAATGGTTTTAAAATAGTTCAAGTAAGTGATTTACATAATAAGGTATTTGACAAAAACAATAACAAAACATTGATAGATAAAATTGAATCTTTAAATCCAGATGTTATATTTATAACAGGAGATTTAGTTGATGGAGAAAATAAAAATTTTCAAATTGCATTAGATTTAATTGATAATTTAGTAAAAAAATATGAAGTATACCACATAATTGGAAATCACGAACAAAAATCTTTAATAAAAAAATACAAACATCTATATAAGGATTATTTTAAGGAATTGTATTCAAAAAAAATAATAAATATGGAAAATGAATCTGTAAGAATATATAAGGGAGATAGTTATATTAATCTATATGGTTTAATCATACCATTAGAATGCTATCCATATTTTTTTGCTAATAATAAAAAGTTAGAATTGAGTGACAATTTTGTAGAAGATAAGTTAGGTAAAATAAGAGAAAATGAGTATAATATACTTTTAGCTCATACACCATTCTTCTTTGAAAAATATGTAAAATGGGGAGCTGATTTAGTTCTGGCTGGTCATGTTCATGGCGGTATAATAAGAATACCTTTTATTGGAGGTGTACTATCTCCAAATAGAGAATTTTTTCCTAAGTATGACTGGGGAAAATATGAAAAAGGTAGTAGCACTATGGTTTTAAATAAAGGCTTAGGAGGTTCAAAAGTTCTCGTTAGACTTAATTGTAAACCAGAAGTAGTGAGAATTACACTAAAGTCTAATTAATAAGGTTTTGTGTGTATATAAACATCAATGACATATATATAAAATTGGTGTAAGGACCTATTAAATAGATACAATTATTAATTTTTAATAATTATTTAATTAATTTAAATAAAATGCTATTTTTAGCATGAAATATTAAAAATATAGGGGGTAGTTAAAAATCATGGGTGATATGAGTAGATTTTATGAGTCTATAAAAAACAAATATCCAAAACTAAAAGATGGAACTAGAGTTCATATGTGGCCAAAAGAAAATATTATAATTGGTCCCATTTATGATGAGGCAAATGGATATGAAAAAAGTATAGGAAGTGTGGATAGCTTAAGTTGGAAGCAAGTTGTTGTACTAGCAGAATGTGATGGGAAAAATACTACTAAAGATGTATTAGATATATTATCCAACAGATATAGAAATGTCCCTGATATGAGAGATAAAGTTATGGAATTTTTTATGTTTTATGATAATGAGTATTTAACCTTTGAAGATGAGGAACAAACATTATCAAGTGTTTTTGAGATAACAGGAAATAAAG
>NZ_JAGWCS010000155.1:0-8204 GCF_020657705.1 Clostridioides sp. ZZV15-6598
CAAAGATTGATTTAGATAAATTTTGCAAAGATGCAGCAAGAGAATTAGCAGCACGATTACTTGGGAAAGTAATTAGAAGGACACCAGTAGATACAGGATTTTTGAGAGAAGGTTGGAGTGGAATAGCTTACGCTAGGTCACTTCCTGTATTTAAACAAGGAAATAATTATATTATAGAGGTGGTTAATCCAACAACATACGCAAGTTATGTTGAATTTGGTCATAGAACCAAAGGTGGCAAAGGATGGGTTAAAGGACAACATTTCTTAACTATTTCAGAGATGGAATTACAAAGCCAAGTTGATAAGATTATAGAG
Organism: Clostridioides sp. ZZV15-6598; assembly: GCF_020657705.1. Lineage (NCBI taxonomy): Bacteria > Bacillati > Bacillota > Clostridia > Peptostreptococcales > Peptostreptococcaceae > Clostridioides > Clostridioides sp. ZZV15-6598. Next base: position 318 of record NZ_JAGWCS010000155.1, read on the forward strand.
AAAAAGCTATTAATGTTGCTGAAAGGAGTGTTTGATGCTTAATAACATTATAGATGGAATATCTATTAAATTAGATAAAACATTTGGAAATGAATATACAATTTATAGCGAAGATGTAGAACAGGGTATAAATGAACCTTGTTTTTTTATTGTTCCTTTAAACCAAAGCAAGATACCATATCCAAGTGGCAGGACATTAAAAAAGAACTCTTTTGATGTACATTATTTTCCTCGTTCAGAAGATAAGAATTTTGAAATAAATGAGATAGCTGAGATGTTACTGGAGGAATTAGAGTATATAGAAATTGATGGAGACTTAGTCAGAGGCACAAATATGAACTTTGAAATTGTAGATAATGTGCTACACTTCTTTGTTGATTATAACTACTTTACTATAAAGAGTAATGATATAGAAAAAATGAATGGTGTTGAATTATTTGGTGGGTTAAAGAGAGGTGATAAGTTTGAGTAAAACATTAAGTAAAGAAGATAATTATAAGTTTACTAAGGAACAGATAGTTAATTCTAAGAAGTATGTAAATAGAAAAGATTTGTTGAATGCAATTTTAAAAGAGGATGAATTGTATTCCTTTTCAGAAGTAGAGGATATGATTAATAATTTTATGAAAGGAGTGAGTTAATATGGCTTTAGGTGGAGGAACATTTGTAACACAAAATAAAATACTTCCTGGTGCTTATATAAATTTTGTAAGTGCTACAAGAGCAACAAGTACATTATCTGATAGAGGTATTGTCGCAATGCCTTTAGAATTAGGCTGGGGTATTGATGAAGAAATTTTCCAAGTCACAAGTGATGATTTTGAGAAATATTCAACAAAGTTCTTTGGATATGATTATACTCATGAAAAGCTAAAAGGTCTTAGAGATTTATTTAAAAATATAAGACTAGGATATTTCTATAAATTAAATAAAGGAGTTAAAGCTAGTTGTAGTATTGCTATAGCTAGATGCAGTGGTATAAGAGGTAATGACTTAAAAGTAATAGTTACAACTAATGTTGATGATAATACTAAATTTGATGTTGTAACTTTACTAGATAATAAGAATGTAGATACTCAAATAGCAAAGGTTATTACAGACTTGCAGGACAATGACTATATCACTTGGAAAAAGGATGCAACACTAGAAGCAAGTGCAGGTTTAACTTTTACTAATGGAACTAATGGCGAAGCTGTGACAGGAGCAGAGTATCAAACTTTTCTTGATAAAATAGAAAGCTACTCATTTAATGTACTAGGATGTTTGGCTACAACAACAGAGATTAAAAGTTTATTTGTAGAGTTTACAAAAAGAATGAGAGATAAGGTAGGAGCTAAGTTTCAAACTGTTTTATATAAAAAGAATGATGCAGATTATGAAGGGGTAGTATCCGTAGAAAATAAAGTTAAAGATACTGGATTATTAGAGTCTAGTTTGATTTATTGGGCTACTGGAGCTATAGCAGGATGTGATATAAATAAATCTAATACTAATAAAAAGTATGATGGTGAATTTGATGTTGATGTTAATTATACGCAAATACAGTTAGAAGAAGCTTTAAAAACTGGTAAATTTATATTCCATAAAGTTGGAGATGAAGTTCATGTATTAGAGGATATAAACACTTTTGTAAGTTTTACAGACGATAAGAATGACGATTTTTCATCTAATCAAAGTATTAGAGTACTTGACCAGATTGCTAATGATATAGCAACTTTATTTAATGATAAATATCTTGGTAAAGTACCAAACGATAAAGCTGGACGTATCTCATTTTGGAATGATGTAGTAAAACATCACAAAGAATTAGAGAATATAAGGGCAATAGAAGATTTTAAAACTGATGATGTTAGTGTAGAGCTTGGAAATGACAAGAAAACTGTTATAGTGAGTGATGCAGTTAAGGTTATAAATGCTATGAGTAAGCTTTATATGACTGTTTCTGTTGGTTAGAAGAAAGCTAGAAAGGAGAGTGTTAGAATGGCTAAAAATATTACTATGAAGTCAAAAGATGCAATAAGTGCATCTTTGGCAGAATGTTATGTTACCATAGAAGGGAAAAGATACCTTCTTATGCAGTGTGTAAAGGTAGAAGCTAAGTTTAAAAAGAATAAAAGTAAGATACCAATTCTAGGTCAAACAGGAAAAGGAAACAAAACTACTGGATGGGAAGGAACTGGAAGTGCAACTACTCATTACAATACTTCTATCTTTAGAAAACTTATGCTGAGATATAAAGAAACTGGAGAAGATATATATTTCGACATGCAAATTACTAATGAAGACCCTACATCTACTGCTGGGAGACAGACTATTATATTAAAAGATTGTAATATAGATGAGGTTACATTAGCTAAATTTGATGCAGATAGTGAATATCTAGATGAGGATATAGATTTTACTTTCGATGATTGGGATATGCCTGAGGAGTTTAAATTGTTATTAGGTATGGAGTAAGATACACATTTATATATTATAGATGTGTATTTTTTATGTAAAAAAAATAAAATAAGAGGAGATTAGAATAATATGAGTAATTTAAGTGCTTTTTTAAATCAAAATGCAATAAAAAATGAGAATGTAATGTATGTGGCAAGCGATAGATTTTTAGATGAAGAAAGAAAACCAGTAAAATGGGAATTAAGGGTGATATCTTCTGAGGAAGATGAAGTATTAAGAAGAAATTGTACCAAAAGAGTAAAAGTGATTGGCAATAACGGGAAGCCAACAGGTCAATTCACAAGTGAAATTGACTATAATAGTTATGTAGCTGAATTATGTGTAGCATCTACAGTATTCCCCGATTTAAAAGATGTGGAACTTCAAAATAGTTATGGAGTAATGGGAGAAGCCCAGTTATTAAAGACAATGCTAACGGCAGGAGAATATGTAAATTATACAGTAAAAGTAAATGAAGTAAACGGATTTGATACAACTTTTGAAGATAAAGTAGAAGAAGCAAAAAACTAATTCGAGGTGGCGACTTTGATGCTAGTATAACCCATTATTGTATTCAAAAATTAAAGTGGAAGCCAAGTGACTATATGAATTTAGAAATTAATGAGAGAGCATTAGCAGCCGCCTCAATACTTGTTAAAATTGAAGATGAAGAAGAAGCAATGAAAGAAGCTGAAAGAGAGAAAAAGAGAGGTAGAAGAAGATAATCTCTAATGTAAAAATTTTACCAATATAGTATAATAATCTTATAAAATTATTGTGCTAGGGGGGTTTGTTATGTTTTGTTCAAATTGTGGTGCAGAAATCACAGGCATAGGCAAGTTTTGTTCAAGTTGTGGGGTTGCTGTAGAAACTGAAATTATTGAAGATAATAATATTAAATCAAATGACTTAATCGTTGATGCCAATGGAATAGAAATAAATATGACTGAAATTTATAGAAAATATAGAAAAGAAAAAGTAAATGCAATAAAAAATGTAATGGAAATAAGTGGTTTGAATATAAAGGAAGCAAAAAAGATAGTGGATTCTTCCTTTGAAGAGTTAAAAATCAATTTTATTGATGATACTATGAGTAATTCAGAAAAGGAAAAAATAATAAACAATCAAAATAGAAAAAATAATATTGAAAAAGCTCAACAAGAATCAGTTGCTTGTTGCCCTAAGTGTGGTTCAACATCCTTGACAGCTCAAAAAAAAGGTTTTGGTATAGGGAAAGCAGTAGTAGGAGCTAGTCTAACTGGTGGTATAGGTTTAGTAGCTGGGAATTTAGGAGCAAAGAAAGTTAGAGTTACATGCTTAAATTGTGGGAAACAGTTTTGGGCAGGCAAAAAATAGATGTATTCATAATAAAAACACTTACTAATTTAGTAAGTGTTTTTATTATCTAAATTAACAGAAAGGAGAGTGAAAAAATGGCTACAATACAAACATCAATCCGTATTTTTGACGGAATGACACCTGCTTTTAGACACATGACAACTGCCATGAATATAGTACTGAGTTCATTTGAGCAATTACAAAGAACTTCTAGTAATGCAGTAAATGCTGATAGCATAATAAGAGCTAGAGAAGAACTAGCAAGGGCAGAAGCTGGATTTGATAGATTAGAACGACAGATAAGAGAAGCTGATGAACAGCAAAAAAGATTTAATGATGATGTTAGAAAAGGAGCAAGTAGTACAGATAAGTTAGTAGCAAATGCTAAAAGATTAGTAGCGACTTATATTGGATTAAGAAGCATTGGCGGTTTAATTAACTTAAGTGACCAGATGACTAACACTAATGCTCGCTTGAGTATGATAAATGATGGTCAACAATCAGATGGCGGACTTAATAAAATGATATTTCAATCAGCAGAAAGAGCAAGAGCATCTTATTTGGATACTGCTAAAATAGTAACTAGAGTTGGAATGAATGCAGGTAAAGCATTTAGTAGCACAAAAGAGATAGTAGCATTTGCTGAACAACTTAACAAGAAATTTGTAATCGCAGGAGCAACAACAGAAGAAACCAATTCAGCTTTGCTACAGTTAACACAAGGCTTAGGAAGTGGTGTACTTAGAGGTGAGGAATTAAACGCTGTATTTGAGTCGGCACCTAATATAATACAAAGTATTGCCGATTATCTTGACGTAGATATAGGAAAGATTAGAAGCATGGCAAGTGAAGGAATGTTAACAGCAGACATTGTAAAAAATTCATTACTTGCAGCAACAGAACAAACCAATGCAGAGTTTGAGAAGATGCCTTATACATTTAATCAAATTTGGACATCAATAAAAAATAATTGCATTATGATATTTGGTGTTATACAAAAAAAGATAGAACAATCCATGTCTAGCAAGGGATTTCGAACCTTTATAGATAATTTTATAAATGGATTATATGTTTTAGGCAATGTGTTTTTTAACATTTTTAATGGAATTATAAGTATATTAGGAAGTCCATTTTTTCAAGCTTTCACAAACACTATTATTGTATGTGTTAGCTTGATAGCACAAGCATTAGGTTGGGTGATAACACAAGCATTGAATATTGCTAATGTATTTGCACAAAATTGGAGTATTATCGCACCTATAATACTTGGTGTTGCAGCAGCAATGCTAGTGTATAACAATGCATTATTACTTAGTATTGCAAATAAAGTTAAAGATATTGCACTATCTGCAATATCTTTAGCCATGAACTTTGCACATATAATAGCTGAATCTTGGAGGGCTGCTGCATTAATTGCTACTACTATAGCTCAAGATGGATTAAATGCAGCAATGATGGCTTGCCCAATTACTTGGATTTTATATGGTGTAATAGCAATTGTTGTTGCATTTTTTGTAGCTATAGCAGTTTTTAATCATTTCGCAGGAACGAGTGTTTCTGCAATTGGTGTAGTTGTAGGAGCTCTTTATTTTCTAGGAACTTGTATCTATGATGTCTTTGCAGGAGCGCGGAACATAGTAATGGCATTTGTAGAGTTCTTTGTTAACTCATTTAATATTTGTATCTATGGTGTACAGATGTTATTCTATAATCTTGCAAATTTTGTTATAAACTCAATGGGTGATGTTGGAGGTTCTTTCGATAGATGCGCAACAACACTTGCAAATGTATTTATAAATGGAGTAAATTTAGCAATAAAAGCGGTAAATGGGTTAATTGAATTAATTAATAAAATACCTGGAGTAAACATAGATACATTTGGTCATGGTTATACAAAAAATATAGACTCTGTCGTTGGAAGTTTGAAAAACTATCAAAAAACATTAAAAGAGCCTATTAAACCACAAGACTGGAAAGCACCGTATGCGGACATTAAAAATCCATTTGACTCTTTTAATAAAGGATATAAAGTAGGTAAAAATTTAGAAAACAAATTAAAAGATGCTTTTGACATCAACAAAATAGCAGAAAAGGCAAAAAAAGATTTAGGACTCGACGATTTGTGGGATAAAAAGTATGGGTTAGGAGATGGATTTGGTTCAGCAGGGCTTAATTCTCCACTTGGAGATGCAGCAAAAGGAGCAAAAGACACTGCTGGAAATACAGCTAAAATGGCTAAAACAATGGATAAAAGTCAAGAAGACTTAAAATACCTAAGAGATATTGCAGAGCAAGAAACAATCAATAGGTATACAGGAGTCAACATTAAAATCGACATGAACAATACAAACAACATAAATAGTGAGGCAGATGTAGATGGTATAGTAAATGTCTTAACAGAAAAACTGAATGATGCCATGGTTGTATCAGCTGAGGGAATAGTTTAGAAAGGAGGGCTATAAATGGCTTATGATTTTTACCTAGATGGAGTACAATTACCAATCCCGCCTGGCAAATTAGAGATTAAAGTTACAAATAAAAATAAAACAGTTGATTTGATAAACACTGGAGAAGTAAATATATTAAAAAAAGAAGGATTATCTGAAATAAGTTTTGAAGCAGAATTTACACATAATAAATTACCTTTTTACAGAGGTCAATTTAGAGATGTCCAATTCTTTTTAAGTAAACTGGAACTACTAAAAACAGATTGTAAGCCATTTCAATTTATTGTATCTCGTGCATTAGGTAACAAAGTACTATTTAACACTAATATGAAAGTATCATTAGAGGAATATAACATAGTAGAAGATGCAGAGAATGGCTCAGATACAAAAGTTGCAATAAAGTTAAAACAATATAGAGATTACTCAACTAAAAAATTAGTTCCTGCTACACCTAAAACAACTAATGAAACTGGCAGACCTAATGTAAAGATAGAGCCAAAACGAGTGGATTCAGTTAATGCACCAAATTCCAAGACCTATACAGTAAAAGCAGGAGATAGCCTTTGGTCAATCTGTCAAAAGCAGTTAGGCAATGGTTCGCTGTATAAGAAAGTGTATGAATTAAATAAAACTATGATGGATAAGGCGAACAAAGGTAAAAATCTATCTAAGTATACCATCTATAAAGGGCAGGTGTTAAAACTTGGCTGATGATTTAGTTCTAGCAAATGATAGGGATATAAGGTTAGTTATTGCACATTGGGAAGATTTTTATGAGCCTGTAGTTTTAGATGGCATCACATGGGAAATAGAGAGAAGAGGAACACCATCTAAACTTGAATTTACAATAGTAATGGATGATATACTACAATTCTGTGAAGGTAACTCTGTAAGGCTATATTACAAAGGCGTAGGTATATTTTATGGATATATATTTCAGAAGAAAAGAGACAAAGAAAATCACATTAAAATTGTTGCATATGACCAATTAAGATACTTTAAGAATAAAGATACTTATGTATATAGTAATAAAACTGCAAGTGAACTTGTAAAAATGTTATCTAAAGATTTTAACTTAAAATACAATGTCATAGAAGACACTAAGTATAGAATATCTAGGATAGAAGAAAATAAAACGCTATTTGATATGATACTAACTGCTCTTGATGATACTCTAAGAGAGAAAAAGGAAATGTATGTTTTATATGATGATTTTGGAAGAATAACTCTAAAAAATGTTGCATCAATGAAATTAGATACTGTTATGAATAATGATGTAATTGAGGATTTTGACTATAACTCAAGTATAGACAGTGATACTTACACAAAGATTAAACTTGTAAGAGACAATGAAGAAACAGGAAAAAGAGATGTGTATATTGCTCAAGACTCAACGCATATGAGAAGTTGGGGAATACTTCAAATGTTTGATACAGTAGATAAAAATATGAGTGAAGCAGAGATAAAGCAAAAATGTGATATACTTTTAAAACTATATAATAAGAAAACTAAGTCATTGAGTTTAAAAAATGTGCTTGGTGATATTAGAGTGAGAGCAGGTTGTTTAGTACCTGTTTTTTTAGATTTAGGAGATATTGATTTACAAAATTATATGTTAGTTGAGAAAGTAAAGCATACCTTTGAAAATAATTCACATTTCATG
>NZ_JAGWCS010000156.1:0-8110 GCF_020657705.1 Clostridioides sp. ZZV15-6598
AAACTATAGTATAAGTTATAATAATAAAACGAACGGAATCTTATGTTATTCTCTAAAATAGTTACATTAATTTGTGTTTTTAATAAACTTGTATTTACTCTTTTTTCTCTAAAAGTATATTTATAAGCAAATATGCAACAAACAAAAAAATCTCAATGACACATAGTGTTATAGCGATGACTAAAAGCAATTGATTTTTCCATGCACTATAGGCGATGAGGAAAAGGAATGTAAAGGTACATAACATATAGTTCATAATTTTAACTAATATATGACTAGTTTTCATTGTTAAGCAAAAGTCTCTTTCATCTGCATCATTGTGCAATTCTTCAAATATGCCCTTTCTTGAAAAAGCATTGCAAAAATTAAAGATTGCTATTGCAATTAAAAGGAACGATGAAATTAAGAATCTTTGTTCTTTTAAAATGCAGTAAATAACTAAATCAGCAAGTTGTTGTTGTGTCAAAACCATCCTTGTTCGAAATTCTCGCACTTTTGTTTTCATTCCATACCTTCTTTCTATATGAAGTTAACCTCATATGAAGCTAGCTTCATAATTTCCCTAAAAGAGTAAAATGTCAATCTCATTATAAAATAATAATAGATAACAAAGAATATTACATTTTAAGAAAAGATACTAAAATATAGCAAAAGTAGAAAAACAATGTGTTATATTATTACTACAAATAAATATATACGTAAAAAAGTTAGACTTTTTAGAAGCGTGCTATAAGAACTTAAAAGCATTATATGGTATAAATTGAAAATGTTATTTATCTCAATTTTCTTGTTTGTAAAACTTTATTGAGATAGAATTTATCTATAGATAAGTTGGCAATAGGTGGGAATATGTAATTAAAATTAGTAAGTTAACAAAAGCAGAATTAAAGGTAATGAGATATACTTGGGAAATACTAGGATGTTATTGAATAAATAATAAATAAAAATCCTAGTAGGAATAAAATAATAAAAAACAAAAATACTATCACTTTTACTATGATAGTATTTTTATAATTTTATAAAATTATTTAAATATAAAAACTGGTGTTAATGTCTTTTACACTTCTTTTTTACAATAAATTTTTGTAGAAATAAAATATGAAATTACAAATAATAAAATAGCGATAAATGGAAGACAATAAACTAAAGTATTAAGTATAATCTCAATAGAAATACTTGAATTAAATCTTTCCAAAATACTTTTAAATCCTAATATTGCAGCAGTAGGAAGTAAAAAACATGCAATCATTAATAAACGAGCCTTTTCTGTGCCAAATTTATAAATAAGTGGTAAAATAAGGCTAGCAAAACATACTGAAATTGATAAAATTAATCCTGTAATAATTAAAGTTTCATCTAAGACAAGTGTATTTTTAAAATATCCAATAACAATACTAATGATAAGTGAAAAAATTACACCTATAAAGCTAAATATTAGCATAGTTAAATATTTACTTAATACAATAGTATTACGTTTGATAGGCATTGTAAGTACATAACTATCCCATTTATTTAAATCATCGTATGAAAATGTTGAAACAATCATTGTTGTACATAAAACTATAATAACACCCATAAAGCTACTACTACTTCCATCTCCAACAGAAGATATATATCCAAATACAATCATAAATAAAATCATAATTTTTATATTGCTTTTTAAATTAAGTAAGTCTTTTAAAATTAGTCCCTTCATTATTTATCACCTCTCACATAAAATAACATAATTTCTTCAATTGATGTATTATCAACTATAAGATTTGGATGTTTTGTAATAAATTTGTACTTGTCTTTAAGTAGTACTTCATATCCAAACTGGCTTTTACGATAATATGAATAATCTTCATTTGTAAGTTTAGCAAAATCATTAGAATTACATTTTAAGATACCCATAGTATCGATTAATTCATCTTTGCTTTCGCTAAATACAATTTTCCCCTTATGTATAAATGTAATATAATCTGCTATTTTATCCAAATCACTTGTAATGTGTGAAGATAAAATAATAGAATGTTCTTCATCTTGTATGAAATCTAAGAATATATCCAATATTTCTTCTCTCACAATAGGGTCAAGTGAACTAGTTGCTTCATCTAATATTAATAACTTTGGTTTATGAGATAAAGCTACAGCAATGCTAAGTTTCATTTTATTACCTTTTGAAAATTCTTTAATTAGTTTATTATTTGGAACTCTTAATTTTTTTAAGTATTCTTTAAATAGTATGTCATCCCAGTTTTTATAGATATGGCTCATAATTTTTGAGATATTATTTGTATTTAAATTCTCATGAAAGTTGCTTCCTTCAAATACCACACCAATTTGTTCTTTAATTTCTTTTTCATTTTTTATGTTATCAAGACCAAAGATTTCGATATTTCCACTATCATAAGATATTAAATTTAAAATTGATTTTAGTGTAGTAGTTTTTCCTGCACCATTTTCACCTACAAATCCCATTATAGAGCCTTTTGGTACTGAAAAAGATACATCTTGTAATGCAAAATTTTTGTAAGCTTTGTTTAGGTTTTTTATAGTTATTGCGTCCATAATTATCATTCTCCCTTATATAATAAAAGTAAAATATCCTTTAACTCATCATATGTAATGCCACTACTTTGAGCTGTATCAACTGCTTTTTGTAGGTATTCTTCGATTAAACGAAGTTGTTCTTCTTTAACAAAATCCATGTTTTTGCCAGATACGAAACTACCTTTGCCAGTAACTGTTTCAATAAATCCATCATGCTCTAAATCGCTATATGCTCGTTTTGTAGTAATTACACTTATTCTAAGTTCTTTTGCTAATAATCTCATACTTGGAAGAGCAGTACCTTCTGGTAACTCTCCACTTATAATCATACTTTTAATTTGTGTAGTAATTTGTTCGTATATTGGCTTGCCACTTGAATTACTAATAACTATATTCAATTAGACACCTCCTTAAATTGTATATATAGTATATATACATTATATATATATATATGCTATGTCAAGTAAACACACAAAAAAATAATTGGAAATATTATGCATTTAATAGTTTCGCTTTATAGAAAAAATTATTTTATTAAGCCTATTAAAATTTTTTAAAAAAATTTACAAATATTATTCAAAAATCTTGCCAATAAATTGAAAACGCTAATTTTAAGAAAAAGTAAAGTTTAGCTTATAGCTAAATAAAAGTTTACTCTATAGATAAACTTTTGTTGTTTTTGTTTTTGACATACATATTTTTTTGTAATATATTTATATTATCAATTAGAGATAAGGAGAGTGAGAAGAGATATTTAATTTAGATAAGGCATTAAAAAAAGATTTAAATCAAGAATACACAGAGAGTAGAAATTTGGTTATGGATAAAAGTAAATATATGAATGTTTGCTTTAAAAATTATATCAAAGTGGCAGAAGGAATGTATACTAAGAGAGATTTAATTCCAATAAAATTAATAAATTCCATGGATAAAAATAATAAGATTAGAAAAACACTACATGAATTATCTTGTGAATTTGAATATCCAAAGACTTCCTTATCTTCATTGTTTACAGAACTAAAAAAATTAGATTTTTTGCAGAGAGTAAAGAATGGTGAGTATATGATAAATCCACATATAGCATATAAGGGAAATAGAGCTGATAAAGAAAATTTATTAGAAGAATATAATCAGATAAAAAGACCTAATAAGGTTAGTAAATAAGGAAGAAGGTTTTTATATGAGTTTAAAACTTGATAGAAATGTTCTACAGTGGTTTGATTATGTATTTGAAAATGAAGAAACTAGTTTGAGATATTACAATTTTGAATGTACATTAAAAGAGATTAGCCCAACTAGTTTAAACAAAGTAGCATTTATATTAGAAAAAAATAATTCTAAATACTGGAAGTTGTATTTTGAAATACCAGCCGAAGTTACTTTGAAACTTAGACAAAACATACATCCTTTATTTAGAGAGTATATATACGAACAAATATCACTGTATAACGATAATCAAATTTACAATTTTGTAAATTCAAATATATTAAAAGTGTTTAATAATATTGCCATTTACCAATATAATCTTTTAGAAAATCTATATACTATTGATTTTAGAAAGAGTTTTATAGATAAATGTCAGTATTTATTAATAGGTGAAAAAAGACTTATAGATGAAGACTTATATTTAAGGGCAAAATCAAAAGAAGTATTTGATTTTTTTAATTCAGATGGAACCTTTAATCTAACATTAAGCTTTGATATACAAAAAAATGAAAATTTGCTTGATAGTCTTTTAGAGCTTAGAAAATCAATAATCATAAATGAGAGAATTTAATTTATTTGGATATAATATTAAAATGGAGGGATTTATATGGACGTAGAAAAAATGACTTTAAGAGTTCAAAAAAGTTTAAATGAGGCTTATAATGAAGCAGTAAAAAATCATAACCAACAAGTAGATGTAATTCATCTTTTTTCAGCACTTATTAACCAAGAAGATGGATTAATACCAAACATAATAGAAAAGATGAATATATCAATAGATTCTTTAAGAAATACTGTAAACTTTGAAATGGATAAACTTCCAAAAGTATATGGAGAAGGGGCAGATTCGCAAGGCGTGTCAGCTACTAGAAAAATAAATGAAGTACTTATAAAAGCAGAAAGTATTTCTAAAGAATTTAAAGATTCATATATAAGTGTTGAACATGTTATGCTTGCAATGATGGAAACAGAATCAAAATCAGTCGTTGGTAAAATATTGAAACAATATAATATAAATAAAAATGACTTTTTAAATGTTTTGTCACAAGTTAGGGGAAGTCAAAGGGTAGAAACACAAGATCCAGAAGGAACATACGATGCACTTGCTAGATATGGAACAAATTTAGTAGATTTAGCAAAGAAAAATAAGTTAGACCCTGTAATTGGAAGAGATGAAGAGATAAGAAGAATTATAAGAATTTTATCAAGAAGAACAAAAAATAACCCTGTATTAATTGGTGAACCAGGTGTAGGTAAAACTGCGATAGTTGAAGGTTTAGCAGAGAGAATAGTAAGAGGAGATGTACCAGAAGGGCTAAAAGATAAAATCGTATTCTCTCTTGATATGGGAGCATTGATTGCTGGTGCAAAATACAGAGGAGAATTTGAAGAAAGATTAAAGGCTGTCTTAAAAGAAGTTCAAAGTTCTGATGGAAAAATAATTCTATTTATAGATGAGATTCATACTATAGTTGGAGCTGGTAAAACAGAAGGTTCAATGGATGCAGGTAACCTGATTAAGCCTATGCTTGCAAGAGGAGAGTTAAATTGCATTGGTGCAACTACTTTTGATGAATACAGAAAATATATAGAAAAAGATAAAGCACTTGAAAGACGTTTCCAACCTGTAATTGCAGAAGAACCTACTGTTGAAGATACAATATCTATACTTAGAGGACTTAAAGAAAGATTTGAGATACATCATGGAGTAAGAATTCATGATAATGCTATTGTAGCAGCAGCAAAACTTTCCCATAGATATATACAAGATAGATTTTTACCAGATAAAGCAATTGATTTGATAGATGAAGCTGGAGCTATGATTCGTAGTGAAATAGATTCATTACCAACAGAATTAGATGTGGTTAGAAGAAAATTATTTACACTAGAAACTGAGAGAGAAGCTTTACTCAAAGAAAATGATGATAAGAGCAAGTCAAGACTAGAAGATATTCAAAAGGAAATAGCAGAACTGAAATCTAAAAATGATGAAATGACTGCTAAATATGAAAAAGAGAAGAGTCAAATATTAGATATTAAAAATTTAAAATCTCAATTAGATGAAGCTAAAGGGAAAGCTGAAAAATATGAAAGAGAATATGACTTTAACAAAGCAGCAGAAGTTAAATATGGTGAAATACCTAAATTAGAAGAGCAAATAAAGAAATATGAGGAAAGTATGAACGATGGTTCCGAAAATTCACTTTTAAAAGAAGAAGTTACAGAAGAAGAAATATCTAATATTGTATCAAAATGGACAGGAATACCAGTAACTAAATTAGTTGAGGGTGAAAGAGAAAAACTACTTAAGCTAGAAGAGGAGCTTCATAAGAGAGTTATTGGACAGAATGAAGCAGTTACAGCTGTTTCAAATGCAGTAATACGAGCAAGAGCTGGCCTAAAAGATGAAAGAAAGCCAATTGGTTCATTTATATTCTTAGGACCTACAGGAGTTGGAAAAACTGAACTTGCAAAAACTCTTGCTAGAAATTTATTTGATAGTGAAGATAATATAATTAGAATTGACATGTCTGAATATATGGAAAAACATGCTGTATCAAGATTAGTAGGACCTCCTCCAGGATATGTGGGATATGAAGAAGGGGGACAACTTACAGAAGCAGTTAGACGTGCGCCTTATTCTGTAATATTATTTGATGAAATAGAAAAGGCACATGAAGATGTATTTAATATGTTTTTACAAATATTAGATGATGGTAGACTTACTGATAATAAAGGTAAGACTGTAGACTTCAAAAATACTCTTATAATAATGACTTCTAATATAGGAAGTAATTATTTATTAGAAGCAGATGGAAACATAACAGATACTACCAATAGTCTTGTAATGAATGAGATGAAGCATAGATTTAAACCTGAATTTCTAAATAGAGTAGATGATATTATAATGTTTAAACCTTTAGACCAAGATAATATTAAGCAAATTATAGACATATTTATGGAAGATTTAAAAAATAGATTAAAAGAAAAAGATATTTCTATTGAAGTTACAGATTCAGCTAAGGATGTTATGGTAAGAGAAGGTTATGACCCTGTGTATGGTGCAAGACCTCTTAAGAGATATATAGGAAATACATTAGAAACTATAATTGCAAGAAAACTTATTGCTGGAGATATATATAATGGATGTACTATAATTATAGATGGTCAAGATGAAAATATTGAAGTTTTAGTTAAGTAATAAAAGTCAGTAGAGCAAAATGTGTAGTTTGATACATTATGCTCTACTGACTTTCTTGTTGATTAGTGTTAATTAATTTATAGATTTATGGTTTTTATAAGGCAAATATAATTATTTTTATTATTTATTTATGTAATATAGGATTATTAAATGATTTTATATAAAACAAATATTTTAAGAGTAGTAAAGTTTTTTTTTGTAAAAGTTGATAAAATATATGATATAAATAAGTAAAACTATTAATATAACTGAAGAAAATAATAAATGTGGAAGGATATAGTGTTCAATGAAAAATATATTTTACTATGAAACTGAAATTGGGAAAATAGGAATATCAGAAGAAAATAATTACATTACAGATTTATTCTTTGGGGTACAAGAACTATCTTGTGAAGAATATACAGTCAAAGAGACTGAAATTATAAAAGATGCAAATAAACAACTAAGTGAATATCTAAATGGTGATAGAAAACAATTTGATTTACCATTACATCCATCGGGAAGTGAGTTTAGTAAACAAGTGTGGTGTGAACTTTGTAAAATTCCATATGGAGAAACAAGAACCTATCTAGAATTAGCGAATACAATTAATAGACCTAAATCATATAGAGCAGTGGGATTAGCCAATAGTAAAAATCCTATTTCTATTTTTATACCTTGCCATAGACTTATTGGTTCTAATGGAAGTTTAAGAGGTTATTTGGGGGGAATAAAAACAAAGGATTATTTATTAAAACTTGAAAGTGAAAATAAATAATAGAATTATATAGTAAGTACATATTGAAAAGATAATACCTATAAAAATTAACTTTATTTTCATTAATTAAATCTATCCCACTTAGAAAGTGAATTTTAATTATGTTTATAAATGGTAAAAAGATACTGATAATGATAGTTAGTAAACTATCATTATCAGTATTTTTTATAATTTATCAAGTACTAAAAAGTAGATTAAATAAACATAAAAATTTATATATTTATACAAAATTTTATAATAGTGATTGGCGGTGGAAATGTATAGAAAGAGGAAGAGGAGAGGAAAGGGGACAGTGATAGAGGGGGGGGGGAGGGGGACGGGGGGTTGGGTGCTTTTGGGGTTTTGTGGGGGGGGGGTGGGGGGGGGGGGGGGGGGGCGGGGTCGATGTTGGGTTCGTTGTCTGTCTTCTGTTT
>NZ_JAGWCS010000157.1:0-8086 GCF_020657705.1 Clostridioides sp. ZZV15-6598
TTTAATAACATTGAACCTTATAAAAGATGTACCTATATATATAAAAAAATATATATAAATAAAAATTAAAAAATATACAAAATAAAAAAAGTGAATTAAATATTATTCTAAAAAGACAGAATATTCATTTAAATTCGCTATAAATTTATATTTGTTAAAGAAGGTAACTTTATAATGGAGGTAAGTTGATATGTCAGACAAAGTAAATATTAAAAATGTTATCTGTATTGCAGGTGCTTATTTAGCAACAGCAATAGGTTCAGGATTTGCGACTGGTCAAGAAATACTCCAATTTTTTGCATCCCAAGGATATATGGGATTGATTGGAGCATTAATATCGATGGTACTATTCTCATTTCTTGGTGTTGAAGTCATAACAAGGGGGAGAGAGTTAAAACTTAAAGAACCAACAAGAATTTACACTTTTTATTGTGGAAAGATTCTAGGAAAATTTTATGAATGGTTTAGTCCAATATTTTTATTTGGAATTCTGATAGTAATGATTTCAGGCGCTGGTTCAACTTTAACTGAATATTATGGAATAAATCCTTATTTAGGAAGAGTATTAATGTCTATTGCTGCACTAATCACAGTATCAATGGGCCTTGAAAAATTAGTAAATATACTTGGTCGTATTGGACCAGTAATAGCAGTATTTACTATTGCAGTTGGATTAATAAGTTTATTTAAGCACTTAGATGGATTGCCTGTTGTTGGAGAGGCAATGAAAAATATTGAAGTTACAAAAGCATCAGAAAGTCCAATCGTTTCAGGTGTAATTTATAATACATTAAATATAATTGTAATGATTGTATTTTTAACAGGTATGGGAGCTTCTGTTGAAAATAAAAAAGATGCTTTTTGGGGCGGATTATTAGGCGGAGTAGTTTTTATGACTGCTGGTATAGTTATGTATCTAGCTATGATTTCAGATATAGGTAACCTATATATGAAAGAGATACCATCTCTTTATCTAGCAGATAATATATCTCCTATTGTAGGTGTATGTTTCTCAGTTGCACTTATATTAGGTATCTATACAACTGCTGTTCCACTTTTATGGTCTGTGACTAATAGAATTGTTGAAGACAAACACCCTAAATTTAAATTAGTTACAACAGTAGTAGCTATTTTGGCTTGTATTGGTGGATTTTTACCATTTGGTAAGCTAGTAAATATTTTATATCCATACACAGGTTATATGGGACTTTTAATTTTAGTTTGCATGGTATATAGAGCAATTACATGTAGAGAAAAATCAACTCAAAGTCAGGAGTAAATATAGTTAGTGATAATTGATAGTTGAGAAAATTTCTTAATGTAATACAAATTACAAAAAGTCAAAATAGTTAAATAAATTGCAAATTTTGATAATATAATTAATTAAAATATTGTAGTAGAATATAAATATAAACAAAAATAAATTAAATTTATAAAAATAATTAAATTAAGAAGGGGTGTTATTATGTTAAAAACAACAAGAATTTCAGACCCAGAGTTATACAAAATTGTAGCTGGTGAGTTGATTAGACAAGAGCATAATATCGAGATGATAGCTTCTGAAAGTACAGCACCAACAGAAGTACTTGAATTAAGTGGATGTGTATTTACAAATAAAACAGAAGAAGGTTATCCAGGGGCACGTTTCCAAGCAGGTTCTGAAGAAGCAGATAAACTTGAAAATCTAGCAATAAAACGTGCAAAAGAAATATTTGGAGCAGAACATGTAAATGTACAGCCTTACTCAGGTTCTACAGCTAATTATTGTGTATATTCAGCAATATTAAAACCAAATGATACTGTTTTAAGTATGCGTCTTGACCAAGGGGGACACTTAACACATGGTAGTACAGTAAACTTCTTACATGATATTTATAAATATGAATTTTATGGGGTAGATTCAAATACTGGGCGTATAGATTATGATGCCCTTGAAGCGAAGGCAAAAGAGTGTAAACCAAAACTTATAATTGCAGGGGCAAGTTCATATCCAAGATTGATAGATTATGAAAGAATATCAAATGTTGCAAAAGAAGTAGGAGCTTATTTTATGGTAGATATGGCCCATGTTGCAGGTTTGGTGGCAGCAAAAGTAATTCCTAGTCCTGTACCTTATGCAGATTTTGTTTCTTCATCTACAACAAAAACTTTCTGTGGTCCAAGAAGTGGTATTGTACTTTGTAAAGCTGAACATGCAAAGAAGCTTGATAAAGGTGTTTTCCCAGGAACATTAGGTTCTATACATCTTAACACAGTTGCAGCAAAAACGTTTTCACTATTGTATTTAGGTACAGATGAATTTCGTAAGATAATGGAGCAAGTAGTAGTAAATGCTAAAACTTTGGCAGCTGAACTTATTTCTCATGGATTTAGTATAGTAAGTGGTGGAACTGATAATCATATAGTAATGGTAGATTTAAGAAGTAAAAATTTGACAGGAAAGCAATTTGAAAAGGCTCTTGAATATGTAGGAATAACAGTTAATAAAAATGTTATTCCTGATGACCCACAGTCACCATTTGTAACTAGTGGTGTTCGTATCGGTCTTACATCAATATCTCAGAGAGGTCTTAAAGAAAAAGAAGTTGTACAAATAGCAGGAATAATGAATAAGGTAGCAGAAAATATTGGTAATAAAGAAGTATTAGATGAATGTAAAGTAGAAGCTCAGGAACTTATAGCTAAATTCCCATTATATCCAGAAGGATATTTTGAAGATTAAGCATATCAATTTACGTAGCCCACAATTTATAAAGCCTATAACATAAAACCTAATAATATATAACCACTATAAGGTGTTGATTAATCAACACCTTATTTTTTTTGAAAAGTAATATACAAGCTATTATCAGCATATAATTCTTTATAGATAATTAACAAGGGGGATAAAGTTATGAGGTATTATAATAAACCTACCAAAGAAGTCTTAAAATACTTAAAGACAAATCCAGAAGTTGGACTTGCTGATAATGAGGTAGAAGAAAGGAAGCTTAGATATGGATTAAATGAATTTACGATAAAAGAAGGACGAACATTTTGGGACGAGTTGGGAGAAAGTCTGACAGAGCCAATGATATTAATTCTTCTAGGAGCAGCAGTAATAAGTTCTTTTGTAGGAGAACTACATGATGCATTAGGGATTTTAGGGGCTATTTTTATTGGGATTTCTATAGGTATAATAACTGAAGGAAAATCCAAAAAGGCAGCTCATGCCTTATCGAAATTAACAGAAAATATAGAAGTAAAAGCACTTAGAAATGGTAAGATAATTAAAATATCAAAAGACAATTTAGTTCCTGGAGATATTGTATATATAGAGACTGGAGATATGATACCAGCAGATGGGAGACTTATACAGTCTATAAATTTAAAGCTTAGAGAAGATATGCTTACAGGAGAGTCTGATGATGTAGCTAAAAATGCTGATGCTATATTAGATATGGAGGTAGTTTATTCTAAAACAGAAATAATTGAACAAGATACAATACCTGCAAAGCAAATAAATATGGTATTTGGAGGAACTCTTGTAGCATATGGTAGAGGAATAATGGTTGTTACTTGTATTGGTGATAAGACTGAGATGGGTAAGATAGCACAAAATTTATCAAATGAAGAACAGCAAACTCCTCTACAAATTAAATTAGGTAAGTTAGGTGCTAAAATAGCAGGTATATCAGGTGTAATAGCTACACTATTATGTATGTTTATGATTATACAAATGCAAAGAAGAGGTATGCTAATTTTAGATACAAGCAGTATTTTATCTTTTTTACAATCATTAGAGCCTGCTAAAAATGCATATATGGTTTGTATTGCTTTAATAGTTGCAACAGTACCAGAAGGTTTACCAACTATGATAAATATCACTTTAGCCATAACAATGCAAAAGATGGCAAAGATAAATGCATTAGTAACAAAGAAAGAAGCCTGTGAAACTATAGGTTCTGTCTCTGTAATATGTTCTGATAAGACTGGTACTTTGACACAAAATAAAATGATGGTAGAGGTAGCTTATATTGATGGTAAATATGTAAATAGTGGAGAATATAAGAGTAATAGCTATTTTGAAGAAAATTGTATTGTAAATTCAACAGCAGATATAGAAAAAGAAGAAAATTCATTTAAATATATAGGAAGTGCAACAGAGTGTGCATTACTTTTATACCACAATGATAAAGATTATACTGAAATGAGAAAGCAAACTTATTTAATCTCACAAATACCATTTAGCTCAGAAGAAAAGAAAATGTCAACATTAATTCGTCAAGATGACTCAGATATATTGCTTTCAAAAGGAGCTCCAGAAGTATTATTGAAGAAATGTTCTTACTTACAACAAGGGAAAAATATTGTTCCAATAACTCCAAGAATAGAAAAAAGTATTTTAGATGAAATTAGAAAGTTACAGATTAAATCTATGAGAACCTTAGGATTTGCCTACAAAAAAATGACTAAATCTCGCACAGAAGTAGCAATAACATCAGAAGGAGAATTGAATTTAATAGGAGAACCAAGAGGATATGAAAAAGAAGAAAATTTAATTTTTAGTGGATTTGTAGGAATAGTAGACCCATTAAGAGAAGGGGTTAAAGATTCTATTGATAAAGCTTTTAGTGCTGGAGTAGATGTAAAAATGCTTACAGGGGATAATATCAATACAGCTACTGCCATTGGAGATGAGTTGGGGCTATTAAATGATGGAAAAAAAGCTGTTGAAGCTACTTATATAGATGTGCTTACAGATGAAGAATTAAGAAAAGAAATCAAGGAGATATCAATCGTTGCAAGAAGTAAGCCAGATACAAAAATGAGAATAGTTTCAGCACTTCAAAAGAGTGGAGAAGTTGTAGCGGTGACAGGTGATGGTATAAATGATGCTCCTGCACTTAGTCAAGCAGATGTGGGAATTGCAATGGGTATTTCTGGAACAGAAGTTTCTAAAAATGCAGCTGATATAATATTGACTGATGACAGTTTCAGTACAATAGTAGAGGGAATAAAATGGGGAAGAGGTATATATGAAAACTTTCAAAGGTTTATACAGTTCCAGCTTACTGTAAATATAGTAGCATTTATAATTGCTATAATATCTCAGCTTGCTGGTAAAGACATGCCTTTTACCACAATACAATTATTATGGGTAAACATAATAATGGATGGTCCTCCAGCTCTAGCATTAGGATTAGAGCCTGTTAGAGATTATGTATTGAAAAGAAAACCAATAAATAGACATTCTGGAATAATAGCTAGGTCTATGTCTGTAAATATTATTATAAATGCTATCCTCATGATTACAATTGTATTTACACAATCAGCTTTCAACATACTGGGAGCAACATCAGAAGAACAAGGTACTGTTATATTTTCCTTATTTGCATTCAGTGCCCTTTTTAATGCATTAAATTGTAGAGAATTTGGATTAAACAGCACAATACCAAATTTATTTAAAAATAAATTAGCACTACAGGTAATAGTTGTGACAGGTGTGATTCAAATAATATTTACCCAAGTATTCCAAAGTTTCTTCAATTCAGTGTCACTAGGATTTGATATGTGGATAAAGATAATATTGTTTGCATCAACTATTCTATTGGCAAATGAATTTGTAAAATTATTTCTTAGAACAATAAAAAATGGAAGAAAAGTAAGTATTAACAATAAAAATTAATTTCTAAAATACCGCAAAATCGTATTAATACTACGCTTTGCGGTTTTATTTGTTTTTGTGTAAGTGATTTCAAAATACTATTTATTACTTTTTTGTATGATACATTATTATACTTCAAAAAGATGATTAGCTATTAAAGTGTGGTATTTAGCAACATATTCATGAGATTTAAAGATTATTAGTGCTACTAATTTACTGTCATTAAATGAGTCTTGATATGATGTAAAGAGTCTTGAAGGCGTGAGCTGATAGATATAATTTGAGAAGTATTTGATATGAAATAATAATATATAATATTTCAATGGTAAAGAGTTTCTTTACCAATGTCGCAATATTTATTTTGTCTGATATAATGGTTAAAGAACATTAACGAAACATATTGGAGAGAACTAGAAGAGTAAAGATATAAACAAAAAGTATATCTGAGTATTTAAGTAAGTTAAAAATATGTATGGGTTTAAAAATAGGAATTTTATGAAGGAGTTGCTAAAATTATGATTATATATTTTTCTGGTACTGGTAACAGTGAATATGTGGCAAAAAGAATAGGTAAAGAGCTTCAGGATGAAGTGTTGAATATCTTTGAAAAAATTCGAACTAGAGATTATTCTCATTTAGTATCTGAAAGACCATGGGTTATCGTTGTACCAACTTATGCATGGCGTATTCCACGCATTGTAGATGAATGGTTGATGAAAACAGAATTGGGTGGAAATAAGAATATTTATTTTGTAATGACCTGTGGAGCTGATACTGGCAATGCAGGTACCTATTTGAATAAATTATGCAAAGCAAAAGAGATGAATTACATGGGATGTGCTTCTGTAGTCATGCCAGAAAACTATATTGCGCTTTTCAGTACGCCAAGTAAAGAAGAAGCTTTAGTGACGATTGAACAAGCTGAGCAGAAAATATCATCTACTATACAATGCATTAGAACTGATATAGCATTTCCAGAATCTAAAGCAACATTTAAGGCTAAATTCAGTAGTGGTTTGGTAAATAATATATTTTATCCAATATTTGTTCATTCTAAAAAATTTTATGTGACAGATGATTGTGTTTCTTGTAGTAAATGTGAAAATGTATGTCCACTTGGAAATATACATCTTAATGATGGAAAGCCAAGCTGGGGAAATAATTGTACTCATTGCATGGCCTGTATATGTCGATGTCCAAAAGAAGCTATTGAATATGGTGAACATAGCAAGGGGATGGCACGTTATATTTGCCCAAAGGAAATATAAAAATAAATGATTTAAATTAATTCTGATGTATGTTGATGAGGGTGCTGTAAAAATAGTATATCACATGGATTTTATATAATTGAGTATTAATTTAAAAGACAGTTGATAAATAGTCAACTGTCTTTTTTTATTAATTAAATTAACTAGTTATCATAATTAAATTATAATTAAGTTTATATTATAGATATTTTTCAATTTTACTTTGCTCAATTATACGTTTACCCAACAAGGTAATTGCCTGTCTTGGGCAATTATTAACACAGCGATAACACATAGTACACTGATTTCCTGGGATAGCAGTACCATTTTTCAAGACAATATTTTTCAAACAACATAGATTTACACATTTTCCACATCCAATACATTTGTTAGCATTTATTTTTAATTTGTCTGAATAGTATTTTGTTTTACTACTAAAATATAGTCTTTGCCCAAATAAACCTGCTATATGATATAAAATTCCTATTCCATCTTGTGGTGGAGTTCCATCTTGTAATTTTTTTACAGCATGTTTTATTTTTTGCTCTGCATTTGTTATAAGTTTCCTGTTGTTTTCTAAAGTCTTTTTTAATGCCTTTTCATCAGCAATGCTATCAGGCATTTTTAAATGTAAACCTCCAATAATGACTGCACCATATTTTTTAAGCAAACGAGCCAAGATACCTGCTCCATCTCCACTGAATAGTCCCATTGTTGTAATAATAAAAACTCGCTTGTCTTTCCATAAATTTTTATGATTGATTATAAAGTCTTTTAATATTTTAGGTATGTTGCTGTATTGTGTAGGATAGCTAAATACAATATCTTTATGCTGACTAATTTGATGTAATAATTGCTTATCTTCGATAGAAAATGCTTTTGATGTCATATCATATTCCTGCAAAAACTTTTCTATACAGTATTTTGAATTACCTGTTCCACTGAAATATATTCCTAGCATAATTTTTCTCCAAATTTTAATTTATTGACTTGTTTATTTTATTCTACCATGAGTATATGTAAAAGTCATTTTATAAATAAAAGTTGTCAATTAAGATGTATATAAATAACTAGTATTATGAAAAATATAATAGAGAATTTGTTTATGATATTATTTTATATTTATATGAGTAAGAAATGGTTATAGATTATAATAGTAGAAAGATTGATAAGTGAATGTTAAGTAATAAAT
>NZ_JAGWCS010000158.1:0-8027 GCF_020657705.1 Clostridioides sp. ZZV15-6598
ATTTTTTCTAATAGATACTTTTAAAAACTCAAGTAACAACTCAAATTCCTCAGGGTTTTTATTTTCAAGTTCTAACACAAGTTCTATAACTTCTTTTGGATCATGCTCCACATTGAATCACCCTCCTTAATTTTATATATCTAAATAATACTTCTTAACAAGTACTACTGTCAATAGGTATCTTGACCAAAAGTACTACTCTGTAATATATACTATTGATATACACATTATTTTAAGGAGATTATTATTATGAATATACAAATAAAACAAATACTTGATAAAAAAGGTAAGACAAGATATTGGTTAGCAAAACAAACTGGAATGACTCAATACAACTTAAATAAACTTGCATCTGGCCAAACAACATCTATAAAGTTTGAACTCTTAGAAAAAATTTGTCTAGCACTCGAATGTTCACCAAACGATATACTTGGTTGGGATAAATAAAGGATTCTATTACAACTACTAGAATACTACTTTAGTAGTTATTATTTGGAGGTTTTAAAATGGATAGAAGTACTTTTGATAGATTATCTACAATGGATCAAATTGATTATATTAATAAGCAACTTTTAGAAGATCATACACTCACTAATATTTGTAAAGATATAAATATTGGTCGCACAACTATAAGAGATAGATTTAAAAAAGTTGGTTATGAATACAATCAAAAGACAAAGATTTATGAATCTATAGTTGAAATTATCTCAACAGAAAATATAAAAAAACAAGATAGTAGTAATAAAGTAGTTGTGGCGGATGCTGATAACCACTTAGGTCTAAAAGACATATTATCAAATTTTAATGAAATGGATATAAAGTTAAATGAGGTTTATAGTTGGTATAAATCACAAAATAGTTTAAAAGTAGTTGAGGCGGATAAATTGAAAATAAATGATTTTGAAGGTGATACAGTTACTCGAAGTTATAAAATTTATGAAGATGTACAAAAAGATTTTGTTGCTTTCTGTGAAGCTAATAAAAAATATAAAGTACAAGATATTATCAGCCAAGCCCTATTTGAATTTATAGAAAAGTATAAGTAAGAGCCAAGCTAATGGCTCTTATGGTTATACGGCTGGTTTTATAAGTGAGAAGGCATCTTCTCTTAATATTTGTGATGCAACCCTCATCGTGACTCTTATAGCAACCATGTCTTGCTGTGCTAAATTTATTTCTTTTCCCCCACCCAAGTTTAAGGTAGCTTCTCTAAGTACATCATATGTTATATCTTTGTATATACCAGTTATCAGATTATTGAAATCTCCTGTAATTAAATTTGTCTTTGTCTTATCTAATTGACTTGTATAGTGTACTTTAGTTGAAAATAAATCTGATGTATCAGCTATTAAATATTCATCATTTTTTGTTTTCATTTTTCTAATCTCATTTTTTAGTGTATTGAGTGCGATTATATTTGTAACTGAATAATTGTTATTTTCAACTAATGCCATAGTGTCCGACAAATCATCTAATAAACTTTTATCAGATCTACTAATAGCTTGATTTGATGCTACTTCATATAGACTTGTAAAAACTTTTCCATCTTCTAATGTATCACCCATAATAATCGCTTTATCTATTACTTTATAAAAACTATCTGCTATTGCATCTTTTAAATTTTCAAATGTATCTAAAATTGTATCTTCTAATGTTTCTCTTGATGCAGTTATTATCATTCCTAGTTTTTTTGCTTTCAAAGTTACTGGTACTATAGTTGGTTCAACTACATTTATCTCTTTGCCTTCTCCTACCCATGTTGGCCCTGGCATCTCTGCCATAACTGGTATTGTTTTGCTCTCAGTTGTCATTCCTTCTCGTCTTGAATTTTGTAAACAGAATGATCCATTTATAACTTTTTTAATTATTTCTGTTGTAATCTCACCTGGTATAAGCCCTGTAAGTTTTTCACTTAATATTGCTGACATTATATTTATTTACCTCCCTTTACTAAACTATCAAATGATGACTTTCTAGATGATAACCAATTATCATTACCAGGAGGAGTGTAAGAACTTGCTCTTATTCTCTTATCAACTCCCCTTTGGACTTCATCAGCTATTATTTTTTTAGCTGCTTCAATTTTGAAATCAATAACTTTTTCATCTTCATCATATAAAATATCTATCCAACTAGGATCTTCTAGCCCATTAGCCTTTATTTTTTTCTGCATTTCTATTTTATAGTGCTTTTGTTTTAAATCTTTGTTTTCTTCCTGTGTTGATTTTAATTGTTTTGTAATTTCTTCTATTTGCTTTCCTACTAATTCTACTATTTTCTGTTGTAAAGGTTCGTCAATCACTAATTCTTTATTTTCTATATCAGTAGGAGCTTGTTGTTTTTGATTTACCTCTTCAGACATATATTTCTATTTCTCCTTTTCTGATTTTAATTGTTTCATTCTAGTGCTTATGCTCTGATATGCCAGTTCATAAACGCCTTCTATCTCTTTATCTGACAAGAAATCTTTATCTAAAGACCATCTTGTAGATTCTAATTTTATAGCTTCTAATATAAGTTCTTTTATGTCTGAATCTCTTTTTCTTATTTTTTCCTCAGCTTCTTTTATAAATTCCTTTGATATTGCTATATACGTATCCCTTTCTTCTTCATTATCAAAATCTTTTAACTCTGATGCTGGGAAAAATTTTGCCCAACGACAATCTAACTTAGCACCTATTTTTTCAAGTTGTTCAAGTGTTGGCTTTCTTTGACCACATTCAATGTTTAGATATGAACTTCTCTTTAAATCTAAATATTCAGCTACTTCTTGTGTAGATAATCCTTTTTCTTTTCTTATTTTTCTTATTTCATTTCCAATTATTTTATATGTTTCCATTTTCTCACCCCCTTCCTTAAATACATTATATTCCAATTTATCATTTTTGTAAATATAAAAATGATAAATTTTTAGTTTTTCACTTGTTTATAGCTTATTTTTTATCATTTTTATATATTTCAAAGTGATATTTCTTGGCTTTTAAATCTTGCTAGAAAATTCCTAGAACTCATTTTCATAAAAATAGGAGGTATTCAAAATAGAATGTACCCCCCTTCCTTAATTCTTGATATATAAATAACATTAAATAAATATCAACTATTCCTTAAAACTATCTTTAGAAACTAGTTGTTTTATGCTATATTGTCTTACATCTATTGAAAACACTTGCGTATTTGTCCTGTGTCTCATATGTTACTAGACAAACTTTATTTTAATAATATATTTTTAATTATCACTTAATATATATTCGTTTTTACATTAGCTGAAAATATATAATCTCTCTTATTATTGTTAATATAATAACGCTATAATTCATATAAAAACCTTCTTTTTGGTTTTTAGCAACATACTTCTGTTCAAACAAAATACACACTAAAAGTATACATTTGTCCAACCTCAAAATAACTAATACCAGTCATAGCATTATTCTTTAGACATTAAGCTTCTCATTCTTAGACTAATAACATATTTTAGTACTCAAAATCATAAACTCAGCGTATAAATGACCTCTAATATAGATTTTAGGACATTTTTAATATCTCATACAAATATTGTATTTACTTACTTTCATCATATTTACACATACCAAATGTCTATTTTAGAAAAAACAGGACATTCTATAACCTTTTTAAATAATCAACCTTTTTTCTTAATTCTATTTGCTATAAAAATAACATCTTGTTTATTATAATATTTTTAAAATTTTAATAAGCTTCTACCAGTACACTAATTTAAGCCATTTTGGTCAGCTAACATAAACCTGTGTTTTTTGTTTAATGGAATCAACATCTACAATATTTGGAAATGCTACATTCCTTTCAATTTTTCAATATTGAAATTCAATACATAGTCATATGCTGCTTTTGAATATTGAAAAAAGCACATAATTCAATATTGAAAAAAAATTATTTTGAATATTGAAAATGTAAAACTATTGTTTGAGTGTGAGTTTTAATTTTGTTATAAAAAAAGTTAGAATATAGTTACATATACAAATATCTTAACTAAATTCTAACCTTTTCACTATTTCCATGCTTAAAATCTATTTAAACAACACTCTAAGCCATTCTATATCCACTATTAACCAATTATTCATTTATATCATATAAATCTCTTAAAATCGTTTTAAATGGATTTTTATAGTACTTTAGTATTTATCATTCATAACTTTTGAGATTGTCGCTGGACTTACTCCATATTTTTTAGCTTTTTCTCTATATGTACCAATATCACTTTTAATTTTTCTTATTTGCTCGTCATTTAATTTTTTACCTACATGTCTAAAAACTAAATAACCTCTTTCTAAAAAATCATTTGATTTATCAGATAAATAATTTAACTCTTCGCATAAGTCATTAAATTGCTCACTATTTTTTATTTTAAGTTTTTGTTTATTTTTAAAAGTATCCTTACGGATCACATAGAACTCATTAGATATATCTTTAAGCGACATTGATTCTAAAACATGTTTTTCTTCTAAATACATTCCTAATACCTCCATAAATTAAAGTTTCTTAAAATCACGTAAAGGATCTTTAGATTCTTTATCTTTATACTCTTTTGAACACCATGCAGTTAAAACTTTTTCATGATTTTTATATTTTTCTCCATCACCATTAACAATATAATTTTCTAAACTACCAATTTTATTATGTACTATTTCCTTACCAAACTTATTTATAAGCAATTTATAACTTTTTTCAGTTATTTTTACTTTTTCTATATCCATATCTAAAAATGTTAGGTCTAAATAACTATTATATTTAATATTGTTCTTCTTAATATTATTAATAGGACTCTGAGTCTGTATGTCATAAGACTGCGAGTCTGCTTCCATAGGACTGCCAGTCTTATTAGATAAACTATTTGACTTAAATACAAAGTACATATTTTTCTTACATTCAGAGCGATATTTTTTTCTTTGGATCAAGTTTTTAGATTCTAAATTGTTCAATGCTCTTGAAACTTGTCTTTCACTACAACCAACCTTTTTAGAGATTGTTTTGCAGCTTGGAAAACAACAACTATTATCATCGCTATAACTTGCCAATGTTATATATATCATTTTTTCATATACACTCAGATCTTCTCTATAAATTAAGTCATTTTCAATTGAAGTAAACTTTTGAAGCTTTGAACCCTTTAATAACTCCATCTTAATATCTCCTTACATACTGTTTAATACTTACATATAAACAGTATAGCATAGAATAATTATTTAACACTATAAGAACTTTTATTTAAATTCTACGACCACAAACATGGATATTTTACACTTTTTATGTCCCCATAGTTTTATTAGGTTTTGCCTAACTCCCAACACCGTTTGGGGGCAAAAACTCCTTATGCTCTTCTTTAAACAATAAAATAACAATAAAAAAGATGAGTACTTAGCAATACTCATCTTTTTTACTAAAAATTTAATCCCTATCATTATGAAAAGCAATAGATCTCTCTAACTTTACTCTTTCTTCTTCAAGTTTCTTTTCTAAATCTTCTAATCCTTTAGTTTCAACAGAAATTTGTTTTTCAAGAGATTCAGCTAATTCTCTATTTTTAATAGAAGTAGCTTTTTCTAATTCATTTTCTAAATCTCTTAATTCTTCATTTTTATCAGAAATTTGTCTTTCAAGAAATTCAACTAATTCTCTATTTTTATTAACAATACTACATGAAGCATCATCAAATTCTTTATGTAAAGCCCTTAAATCAGCTTCGCCCCCTCTTGTTCTAGTCATAAAAACACCTCCTAAAATAATTTTATCTAACACCTGAATAGGTTTAAAAACGAAACAGTATTACATACCCCCTTAATTCAAAGCGACGTTTTTTAACGCACCTATTTTTTTAGTGTTGTTCTTACCTTAGATTCACTTATATTTAATTGTTTTGCTATACTTCTATTACTTAATCCTTTTCCTTTAAGTTTTAATAGCTCTTTTTTTAAATCTAAAAGCTCCTGTTGTTTTTTTGTTAATCCATTTTCATTTCTTCGAGCTAATTTTTTAGCTTCTTTTTCTCTTTCATTAGCTTCTTTTTTACCTATTATTGTTTTTAGATATTTTTGTTCTTCTTCTGTTATTCCCAATAAATCTATCAATGTACTATTCTTAAATTTATATTTTTTGCTCTTGTAAGCCGTTTCTGCACTCTTTGTATGTTTTACTACCTCATTGTATCTTAAAGGCTTTACAAACTGTTTATTTAGCCCTAAAGTACATTCTAAAGCTTGTCCCTCATCTTCCATGAAGCAACAAGTAAAATATCTATACAAAAATAAAGTTACTTCTCTGCATCCTTCCATATCATAACTTCTAAGTTCACATATTTTTATCAAGTCATTAAATCTTGCATGGTATAAACTATGCTCATTAAATAAGCTAACTACTTTTTTAGGTCTGCCTTTACTTTTCTGATTCTTTTCCTTTAGTTCTGGTAAGTAATTTTCTTGTATCTCTTTTAATGTATATGTATATTCCTCATAGTCAACAACTTTCACCTCTGTACTTGTCTTTGAATTAATTGTTCCAGTGGCTCGTAACACACGAGTAGGGTCTAATGCCTTTGAATCTGCTCCAAATTCTGCTAAATGCTTATATATATATCTTTGAACTGCATACCATAATGATAATGCCTTACTTGGAACTGGTTCTATTTTTAGTATATAATATAAACCTCTACCACTATCAATTAACATTGTAGGTCTTGGTATTATACCATTTAAATCCTTTTCAATAAAAAACTTAACTGCTTCTTTAGTATAATTTTTATTGTAACAGTCTATATCAATGAATATTGCATTTAATTCTTTTATATTTTCAATCCTTCTTTGAGGCTTATAAAACGTATTCTGACTTATATAAACATTTACTTTTTTATCTATAAGTTCAGAATATCTATCTTCTAATTCATTAATTTTATAGTGCCATTGAGTAAATTTTTGCTCCTTTTTACTTGCTAAAGTTATGTATCCTTTTGATTTACTATGTATTATTTCTAAATTATTTATATCATTTATTTCTATATTTTTTGCATTAGAGCAACTCATTTTATCCCTCCCTATTTAGGAGCTTATCCTTTTCCAAATATATACAACCATTGATTTTATTTCGCAAATAGCATATAATTAGGTATATAAAAATGGTGTTTTTATACACCTTTAATAAAAGGATTAAACTCCTTTAGTGGTTAGAGAATGTGTTGGTCGTCAAACTTTGCACATTCTCTTTTAATTTACTTAATATTATAACACTAAACAGTTTATTAAACTTTATTTATATACTATTTATAAATTAAATTCTTTATTTAAAGGACATAACTCCACTCAGTTCTTTTACTTCTTTGCTTAATTTAACTCCATCTATAAATCCTTTATAGTATGCGTGTTCTTCTTCCAATAATTTCACAAAATTTACTTTTTCTTCGTAATCTCTTATTAATATTTTTTGTTCTTCTGTTTTATTTTTTGATATTTCCTTTAAGCTATTTTCTGCTTCCCTTAATGCTTCTAAATAAGATTCATTATTTTTTATTTTTATTTTTCCTCCACATTCTATGTAATTATCAAATAACATCTCTAATATAAAATTTCCCATTTTAAAATCTCCTTTATTTATTTTCATTTGCAAATACTTCACAATATTTCTTTATATGTTTCAAAGTTTTAAAGTTATAGATACTCTTGAGGTTACTGATAATATCCTCTCTCAATATTGAAATTTCAGATTTGTGCTTTCTTTTAGATCTCTCGATTTGTTTTCCAGTTATGACACCATAGAAATACATTTTTAATCCAAAATCCCAAGTAGTCCTATTAAAAGCTTTTAGTTTCAATATCTCATCAGGAACATCTTTTTCGATTACTTGCTTACTCAATATAAATTCTAAGTTATTATTTTTGATTTCACTCATACTTTAATCACCCCATCACTTATTACTCTTCCTAATTCATTTTTTCTAATAGATACTTTTAAAAACTCAAGTAACAACTCAAATTCCTCAGGGTTTTTATTTTCAAGTTCTAACA
>NZ_JAGWCS010000159.1:0-7980 GCF_020657705.1 Clostridioides sp. ZZV15-6598
TAAATATATAATACCATCACGAAGCGACATAAATTATAAAAATGTTTTAGGCTCTATGTATAAAGAAAAATATGATATAAATAATGACAGAATAGAATTACAAGAAGATATAAAAGATTTTTGGATGTCAAAGACTCATTCATTAATCGTAAATACGAATGGAGAATTACTAGGATGTGGTGATAATTCTTATGGACAGTTATTAAATCCAAGAACAACAGTTTCATTGAAAAGCTTTACTAAATTAGACTTTACAGATATAAGACAAGCTGCATGTGGTGTTGGATTCTCTTACTTTTTAAAAAATGATGGCACTTTATATTCAGCAGGATTAAACTCAGATTACCAATTAGGATTAGGTCATAATAATGAAGTAAGTGGATTGCAAAGAGTAAATATATCTAATGTAAAGAAAGTTATGTGTGATGATAAATTTACTTTAGTTTTATTAAATGATAATTCAGTTTGGGGACAAGGATTTAACAGATATGGTAATTTTGGATTAGGTGAAGCTTCTGCAAATACTATAATAAAAACATTTACTAAGCTTGATGTAGATGTAGAAGAAATAGAAATAAGTGGAGGTTATATATCTTTTAGGAAATTAGATAAGTCTCTTTGGATATGTGGTAAGATAAGAGATTGCTATAATATGACTTCTAATAATCCATACATATTTAATAAAATTCAAATACCAGAAGAATTTAATCGTGATTTGCTTTGGTTAGATGCTGGGTGTGATGAAACTTTATTTATGACTTACCAAGCAACTACAACAAAACCATCAATAGAAATATCAGAAAAAACTATATCTGGTATAAAGCTTAAAGTTAATGACTCAAATAATGAAATTGATAAAATTGAGATGTATTTAAATAATGAGTTAATACACTCGAAGAATGAATTTATCAATAATTTTGTGCTGTTTACTATTCCTCTTGAAAAATTGAATCTTGGTATAAATAATATATATTTCAGAGCAAATACTTTATTTGGTGACAATATGTATTTGGGAGCAACAATTAATAAAGAGAATAACTCTATAAATGTTTCAGAAGGAGCAAATTTATTTATTAAAAATAAAAAATATAATATAACTTCCTTAACAAATAGTGCGGATGGTAAATTAACAATAACATTAGATAGAGCATTAGAAGATAATATAAATGTAGGAGATATAATTTATCAGCTTATAAATCAACTAAAGGTACAGGTTAAAACTAATAATACTGGATTACATAAAGACATGAATTTATTAGAAATGAAAAAAGTTGATACAGGCTATCAAGAAATATATGAATTAGAAGAAAAAGGAATGACACAAGCAGAGCCTAAAATAATAGTTGAAAAAGGGGATGATTGGACTGCTATAAAAAGACCATCTATGATATTTAGTATAGATGAATCAACACTTTAGAGGTGATTAAATGTTTAATATAAATAAAAAGAAGATTGAGAATTTGAAAAGAAAGAAAGAATCAGATAATTTAAATGCAAGTCAAAAAACGCAAAATGATGACATAACAGATTTAATGTTAGCAACTGCTGAGATATGCGAAATGGTATTAAGTAGTCAACAAACATCTACTATGTCATTAAAAAATATAAAATTAAATGAAGGAGGAAGTAGTATGGCAGCAATTTATACAGGATTAATAGAAAGAGGTTTAAAAACAATTGACCAAGTACCTGTAAAATACAGAGAAGAAGTTAGAAAAATGTGTGAAGCACTAGAGATTCCAATATCATAGAACTTTAAGAGTTCTTTTTTTTATGTTCAAAATAGAGAGTTGCTCTTGTAGCTCTCTAAATAAAAAAGAAGGTGATTAGTTGTTAAATGAAGATGTAGTAAAAAATATTAATAAATTAAATAATGAAAGGGATAATATTAATTTAGAACTTAGTAAAAAAGCTAACAAAGAACATAAACATAATGTTAGTGATATAGAAGGATTAACAATCGTCGCTAATGCGGAAGATATAAATTACACAAATATAAAAAACGAAGAAATTTCAAACTCAAAACAAGCTTTAGATGTATTATTTACAGACACAGAAACTAGTAAAAAAAGTATTTTAGATATAGAAAATTTAGTTGAAGCTGAAAATATAAAATGTACTATTGATACAAAAGAGTACACTATAGAAAACAGTAAGAAAGGTTATTTAACTAACTTAAATGTAGAAGGAAAAACACTAGTTAATTTAGCTAATCCAAACAACATAGCTATAACAGAAGGTTTGCGATATTTAAATCCATTTAAGTACATTGAAAAAGGAAAAGAATATACATTTATTAATTTAAGTAATAAAGAAATATACTATTTTCACAATAATGTAATTAAATTTAAAATGAATCCAGATAGTAAAACTCTATATACTATAGACATAGATATAACTGATACTAACTGTCTTTGTGTAGCCCATAGTGAAAAGGGCTGGGGAGAAACTGATACAGATAAACAAGAGTTTACTAAGTCAGTGATAATTTTAGAAGGTGATTATACAAGTGTAGATATTAATTATTTTGAAGGGCTACAAAGTGTTGGTCAAGGAGAAAATATAGAAATTATATCTTGTAAAGAAGATATGAGTTTGTTTGATAAAAAAGTAATTCCATATATACTTAGAGGATTACCAGATGGTACAAGAGATGGAATAGTTTATAAAGTTGGTTGTTATAAGCTAATACAGAGATGTGAAGAAATTACATTAGATGGTCAAAGTTTCTGGACTGAATTTACAACTAATTCAAATGATACAACTTTATTATTTAAAAATCCTATAGGTACAAGTCAATCCAATAACACAAATTTATATTGTGATATGTTTAAACCAGCGATAATATTTGATAAAACTAATACAATTGAAGGAATTTATGAAACATCAAATAATATTTGGATACGAATTTTTAAAAGCAGATTATCAACTCCAGATTTAAATGGATTTAATTCGTGGTTAAATAATAATAAAGTTACTTTAATAAGAGCTTTGAGAGAGGATAAAGAGATAGATATTTCTTCAATAAATTTAGAACAATATGACAATCAAACTAAATTTAGTTGTAATTCTAATGTTATTCCTAGTATCAGTTTTGAATGTACTCAAAATTTAGGGAGTCAAATAGAAGCTATTAAAAGTAGTATAAAAAATATAAATCATATCCAGTCTAGCCCTAGAATTATGGATTTATCTAATAAACTTCTAAATGGATGGAAGAGAACTGTTTCAGATAATGATGGATTTATAATAAGTAAAAATGGTAATCAAGTTAGTTTTCACATGCGAATAACTGGCGGAGCAACAACAGATAGTATTGCATTATTAAAGCTTCCTAATGGATTTATTCCTAAAACTTTCTATGTTTTTCCAATATTTACAACTCAAAATAATCAATTAGTTCAAGGCTTTATGTATTTTAATTTTGCAAATGGATACCTTCAAATTACTGAACTATCAAGTAATGTAGATATATATAGTTATGGAACTTATTTTATTGAATAGGAAAGGAAATTTATATATGAATATAGAAGAAAAGAAAAATATTTTAATAGAATATGGTCTTGAAGATGATTTAAATAATATAGATAATTATTTTATTACAGAAGATAAACAATTGTTTACTCCAGTAATAAAAGGTGAAGAGCTAATTAAGATAGGCGAAGAAGTCTACAATGAGTGGTTGGAACTACAAAAGAATCAAGTCGAACCAGAACCATTAATTGAAGAAATAAATGCAAATAAAATTACAGTGTTAATAGAAAATCAAAAACAACAGGATAGTTTATTGATAGATAATGCTTATAGAATAGCTATGTTAGAACTTAACACAAACAATGTGTTATAAAATAAATAAAAACAGGAGGTGATAATATGCATAATATTTTAAAAAGAATGATTGAACAAAAAAACTTTAAGACTAAAGAAGAGTTACAAACTAAGCTAGATGTATTCTATGCAATGAATAGAATAAAAGAAAGTGAATATACAGAGTTAACAAATTTATTAATTAAAGAAGAAACACCAGTAGAACCAAGTGAAATATAGGTTCTTTTTTTATGTATATGTCTATTAATTAGCTATTTAAAATTTAATAATAAAAAGAGAGGAAAAAGAAAAATGAATATTTATGATGGAAAATTAAACACTATTACAGCACTGATAGGAACGTATTTTACGTGGTTATTTGGAGCTTGGGAGGAAGTGCTGGCTATCCTATTAACTCTTATGTTAATAGACTATCTGTTTGGAGTAATCAAAGGGTTTGTACTTAAGAAGCTTTCTAGTAATGTAGGATTCAAAGGAATTGCAAAAAAAAGTGGAATACTTGTAATTGTGGCAGTAGCAGCATTATTAGATAGACTAATAAATAATGGAGACTGGATATTTAAGACATTAGTTTGTTATTTTTACATAGCGAATGAAGCATTAAGTATAACAGAAAATTGTGCAGCGATAGGTTTACCAATACCGAATAAAATTAAAGAAGCATTAGAACAACTTGGAAAGGAGAACAAATAAAATGAAAATAGGAATAAATTGTGGACATACAAAGGTAGGAGCAGGCTCTGGAGCTATAGGTAAAATAAATGAGTCAACAGAAACTAGGAATGTAGGATATAAAGTAATAGATAAATTAAAAAAATTAGGTAATAATGTAGTAGACTGTACTATAGATAAAGCGTCTACTCAATCAGAATGTTTATCTAAAATAGCAACACAAGCAAATAGACAAGATTTGGATTGGTTTGTAAGCATACATTTCAATGCTGGTGGTGGCAAAGGGTGCGAAGTGTATACTTATAAAGGTAAACAGTATCAAGATGCTATAGATGTTTGTAAAAAAATTTCTGATTTAGGATTTATAAATCGAGGTGTAAAAGATGGAAGTGGCTTATATGTAGTAAATAAAACTAAAGCTAAAAGCATGTTAATAGAAATATGCTTTGTGGACACTGATGATGCAAATAAATATCTGAATTTAGGAGCTGATAAATTAGCTACTGCAATTGTAGAAGCTATAACTAAACACATGAGTTCAGCAGAAAAAAATAATTACAATAGATATAAACATACGGTAGTTTATTCTGGAGATGATAAAGTAGCAGCAGACATTTTAGGTTTATATTATAAGAGAGCAAAAGAAAGTTATCTAGTCACAGACATAGAAAATTATAAACCCCATCGAACACAAAATTTATATGTTGTTGGTGGTGGAGCTAGTAAAAAAATGGTGGAAATAGCTAAAAATACAGGTGAAAAGTTTACACAAATATACGATAGTGATGTTTGGGAAACAATTAAAAAAGCATTGCTATTTATAAAAAAGTAAGATATTAAGCATAACAATAAATACTATATCCAGATTCAACTCGAATATAATACATAATATTAGGAGGGTTACAATATGTTAGACATACAAAAATATCAGCTTTTCAATGGGGAATGTATTGAGGTAATGAAAACTATAAAAGACAAATCAATAGACTTAATTTTATGCGACCTTCCTTACGGAATGACTAATTGCAAATGGGATAGTATTATAAACTTAGAAGAGATGTGGAAACAATATAATAGAATAATAAAAAATAATGGAGCTATGGTTTTATTTTCAGCTCAACCATTTACAACTAAATTAATTGCATCTAATTTAAAAAATTATAAATATAGTTGGTACTGGATTAAAAATACAAAAACAGGATTTGCATTTTGTAAATATCAGCCTTTACGATGTGTAGAGGATATAAATGTTTTTTATAAGAAGGCACCTTTATATATACCGCAGAATTTAAAAAAGTTGGATAAGCCAATTAAAAAAGTAAAAAAAGAAGGTAGTCAAGGAGAAATATATCATGGTGGATTAACTGGCAAAGAATATATACAAGAATACACAAATTATCCTAGTAACACATTATATTTTAATAAAGAAACTAATTGTATCCATCCAACCCAAAAACCAACAAATTTATTAGAATATTTAATAAAAACATATACTAGAGAAAATGAGGTTGTATTAGATAATTGTTTTGGAGGTGGTGCGACTGGTGTAGCATGTGCAAATACTAAAAGAAAGTTTGTAGGTATAGAACTAGACAATAATGATTTTAGACAGGGTAAAAATAGAATAGAAAGAGCATACAAAGATAATTTATAAATAAAAAAGAAGGTAGCAGCTAATTTACTAGTTGCTACCTCCTTTTTTTATTCTTCTTCATCTACATAATCATCTTCAATGCCATATGGCTCTACTTCCTCAACACCATATTTATCCTCAAGAGAACTAACTTTGAAAATCCAATCCCTTCCAATTTTTTTACAGTCCTCCTCATTTTTAAAAGCACCTCTTTTTATTGCACTCAACAAGGTGGCTTGAGGAATATTATATCTTTCACTAGCATCTGCTAAAGAAATAAAACCATCAAAAGTTGCATTTTCTTTTGCATTACCAGCCACTAAACCTATTTGATAAGCTAACATAAAATCAGTATTTTCTATATTCATAAAAAGTTCTTCGGGAAAGCTTATTTTAGCTCCCAAGTAAGCAGGTAATAATATACTCAATATTGCGTTCCTATCTTGCATCCTGCAAGCAGAATTAAGTTGCAGTAATTTGCTAACACTCAAAACCTTACTTTTCCCTATTTCAAAACCTAGGTCATGAATTTCTTTATTACTAATCATTTTCAATTCCCTCCTATTTAATGTTTATACAATTATAATAACGTATTAACGTGATAAAGTCAATGTATAAATGTTTAAAAATATTTTAACATGTTTTAACGTTATTTATATTGACTTATGCACGTTTAGACGTTATAATATAATTAACAAATAAAATACAGGGGGGATAAGTAAAGATGAAAAATTTATTTAAAAAAGCACATGAAATGGCAGGAAAAATAAAAAGAAAATATAATGATGTGGATTACAAAGTACAATTTAGTCTTTGCTTATCTTTCTTAAATAAAAAAGGGGATATAAAATTGAAAGAGTTAAATGGGTCTGAAAAACAAATCAAATGGGCAAATAATATAAGAAAAGACATTTTAATATTAGTAGATGAATTGGAAAAAATTGATATTGAAGAAATAAAAAAATGGAAAGAGGATGATACAGTTAAAATAATAGAGAAGCGTAAAAGAAAAATTGAAAGAATAAGAGAAGAAATAAGAAATATAGATAGTGCAAAGTTCTTTATAGATAACTTTAGATATATTTTAGAATACAATTCCTTAACTCAAAAATCAGCTTATATAAATAGAACATTAAAAGATTCTTCATTCGCTGAAAAAAATAGAAATTGGGGTTTTTTACAAGCAGAAACGCAAGCACCTTATAAACTAAAAAAAATTAAAGATTATAATACAACTTATGAAGAAGCAAAAGAAAAAGCAAAAGAAATAACATTTAATAATTTGTGGGCTAATGAAATAAAGGAAAATGTACTTGAAGTAGTTGAAATATTCGACGATGCAGCAAAGCAAGCTCCTAACACATATGAGATAGAAAAAACTAAAGAATATATTATAGAAACATTAATACAAGAAAATCCTAATTTTTATATAAATGGATTCAAGGAAGTTAAAAAGAAAGCAATTGAAAAGTGTAGAAACATAGAAGAACCTAAAAGAAAAATAGAAATAATATGGAGCTTGTTCTATGAAGCAGTAAACTGTTAAAAAGATTTCAAAAAAATACACAATATATAATTTGGAGGTTTAAAAATGAATAATAAAGAAGAGAGAATTATAGCTGGTAAAAGCGTATTTAATTTAAATTTATTCAAAATAAAAGATGAAAAAAGTTTAGAAATTAAAGTATGTAAAGAATATATAAGAATATTAGAAGAAGAATGTAATTATAATGCAAAAGAGTTAAAAGAAAAACTTGAAAAAACTTTAGAAAAAATAAAAGATAAAAAAATAAAAGAAAGAGAATCAGAAAAAGAAAGATATAATATTAAATTAGAAGATATTATAG
>NZ_JAGWCS010000160.1:0-7867 GCF_020657705.1 Clostridioides sp. ZZV15-6598
GCTTCACCAATATCATGCGTAACTAAAATAGTAGACTTATTTTCATTTTTTATAATACTATAAACATCATCACAAACCAATAATCTAGTTTGATAGTCAAGGGCTGAAAAAGGTTCATCTAAAAGTAAAACATCTGGATTTACAGAAAGTGTTCTAATAAGAGCAACTCTTTGTCTCATACCACCAGATAATTCTTTAGGATACATACTTCTGAAATCCCATAGTCCATAAGTCTTTAAAAGTTCCTCAACTCTATCTAAAGATTTTTTATCTTTTTTACCTTGAATTTCCAAACCAATAGTTATATTATCCATTATATTTCTCCATTCAAGCAAATTATCTTTTTGAAACATATATCCAATATTTCCAGTAATCTTTACATCACCGCTAGTTGGTTTTAAAAGATTAGTAAGAATATTTAAAATTGTAGATTTTCCGCTTCCAGAAGGTCCAAGTAATGTTAGTATTTCGCCTTCTTTCAAATTAAAATTGACGTCCTTTAATACTTCAAGCTCGCCTTCCTTAGTGTAGAAGTTCATATTGATATTTTTAACTTCTACTATGTTGTCATTCATCATGCCACCCCCTATAACTTTTAGCTCGTATATATTATGTTATTAACATTACAACCTATTTGTACCATTTTTCATAAATATAATATAAATATTTTGTTTATTTACGTATTTTCTTAGTAACTTGTACGTATAAATTAGAGATAAATAAATTATAAGGTAGGGGATAAAATTGAGTAACATAATAACTAATTTAATAGAGTCAATATTTACTAATCCAATAACTATATTATTTTTACTTGCAATAACTGTGTATTCTATTTTTAAAATTATAGAAAACAACAAGTTGTATTTGTTTGTAGGTTCAAAACTAGAAGAAATCAACCAAGACTATAAAACGAGTGTGTTTTATAGCAAAATAAGGAATGATTACTATACATATAGTAAAGAAAATCCTTATGCTGATGTAAATATAACTTCATTTGTAGAAGAAGTTATATCAGATTTAAAATATAATAATTTACCA
This sequence comes from Clostridioides sp. ZZV15-6598, assembly GCF_020657705.1. Classification (NCBI taxonomy): domain Bacteria; kingdom Bacillati; phylum Bacillota; class Clostridia; order Peptostreptococcales; family Peptostreptococcaceae; genus Clostridioides; species Clostridioides sp. ZZV15-6598. The sequence continues at coordinate 1,039 of NZ_JAGWCS010000160.1, forward strand.
ATATTAGAAAAAATTAGGAGCATAAAAAATTCATCTTCAATAAGTATATTACTTGGAGTTTTAGGTACATTTGTTGGGCTTTCTACAATGCTTTTATGTGTTGATACTAAAGACATTATAAATTCACTTCCTTCAACTATTAGTAGCATGCAAACTGCATTTACAACTAGTATATTTGGAGTTGTATTTTCTCTAATTATAGGTTATTTTACAAAAATAAAAGACTGTGAGCATGTTTTGATACAAATAATGTTGAAATCTGAGAATTTACTAACATCTGAGGTAACTCATATTAAATCAGAAAGAATGGATTTAAAAGTAGAGGAAGTAAAAAATACAATAAAACAAATAAGCAAGTCTATAGAAGCTATTGAAAAATTTGATAAAATATCTAAAGACTTAAATGATTTTAATGACGAATTTATTAGTGGAATAGAAGCTTTAAAAAGTCTTTTAGAAGGCTCTCAAAGTTCTATTAAGACGTTTGACCAAAGTGTAAGAAAATTAGATAAACAGTTTAATATTTTAAATGTAAAATTTGTAAAACTGTTTGATAAGTACGATAATCAAGATAATATAAATAAGGAGATTCTGTTTGATATAAAAGAATCATCAAAAAATATATATAATTCCACTGAAAGCCAACATAAAATTAAAGATTATATAAGAAATATAAATGCAGGATTTGCTTTATATGAAAGAAGTGCTCAAGATTTATTAACTAAATTAATGACTCATGAAAATAAAATATCTCAAAATCAAAAAATTCTTTTAGACGAAAAATATACTCTAGACGATTCAATTAAGAATCTTTCAAGTATTATTGAGAATTTTTCTGACGACCTACAAGCCAAACTAGATATAATGTTTGAGAATTCTTTAGACATTCAAGATAAGTTAGATGTTATGTTTAATAACTCTTTCATGCAAGATGAAGTTCCTCTTGATAGTGAAGACTTATTTGAAAGTAATATTGATAGTATATTTAATCCTTTAAGTGAAGAAATTTATGAAATAGAAAAGAAAGAAATAAAGGCCATAGGTGAGGATGAGTTAAATGAATAATAAATATAGAAGAACTGTTAACAGAGAATTTGAAAAGAGTAGTTTCTGGCCAACATTTACAGATTTATTATCCACCGTGTTGATGGTTGTAATTCTTATCTTATTTAGCTCAGAAAGTATATCAGGTTCAGTTGAACAAGATTTAGCTAAAAATGTGAATGCTTCTGTTGAAGATACCTTTAAAAAAAGTGGTATACCTGTGAAAGTGGATAAGGCTAATGGTCAAGTAACTTTTGGTGAAAGGACAATGTTTGATGTAGATAGTGATGTCTTGAAACCAGAGGCTAAAGAGATGTTAAAAATGTTTGTTCCAAAGTACATAGAAACTATTTATAAAGATTATGGCGACTATATATCTAAAATAGTTATAGAAGGTCATACAGACGATGTGGGAAGCTATATATATAACTTAGATTTATCACAAAGAAGGGCATATAGCGTTGCTAAATTTATAGTAGGAGATGAAATAGGTAATTATAAATATAAAAATGAAGTAACTAAACATATTATTGCAATAGGTAGGTCAAAAGCTGAACTCGTAAAAAATGGAGATAATAGTGTAAATAGAGATGCATCTAGAAGAGTAGAGCTAAAATATGAAATAAATATTAATCAAAATAAATAGTTAAAAAATTATAAAAAAAAAGAAGGCAGTTGGTGTGAGCTTTAAGCCTTCTTTAAGGAAAAAGTTTATTTATTTTTGTTGATATTTAATATATTATAATTTTTGGAAGAATTTTGCAATATTTTAAACATAAATGGGCGTTTAAAATGCATAACTGGGTACTACTGATGTAAAATAATTCATTTTATATAATATAAAACTTATAAGGTGTCAAATTTTTTTATTATTATCTTATAAATCTCTATTAAAATATTATGTAAAAAAATATCATAAAAACGCATATCATGTTATAATTACTAGTGGATTATGAAAATGGAGGCGTAGTTTGTGATAGAAAAAAATATAAATAACAAAAAAAATTCTAAAGTTAAAGCTTTAATATTTCTACTGATAATCTCTATATCTATTTATTTAACTGGTTGTAGCAGTGCAACAGACAGTAGAAATAATCAATCAAATAACCAAGAAACTTTATCTAGTAGTATATCAAGTGATAAAAATGTAAAAATTCATTTTATTAACACTGGAAATAGTGATGCAATATTAATTCAAGATGGCAAAACTTTTACATTGATAGATGGGGGAGATAACGATGATGAGAATTTAATGGTAGACTACCTAAATAATCAAGGGGTAAAAGATATTAAATATCTTATAGCTACTCATTCCCATGCAGACCATCTAGGAGGACTTGATTCTGTTGTAAAAAATTTCAATATAGAAAATGTTTTTGTATCAAATGGTTCAGCAGAAACAAAGAGTTACAGAGATTTTATAAATGCTTTAGCAAATAAGGATTTATCTCCAAGTGTACCTCTTGAAAATAAAAAGTTTTATCTAGAAGATTCCTATTTTGAAGTTCTAAATACAAATGGAGGAGATACTACAAATGAACAATCACTAGTACTTGCATATACTAATGGTAAAGATAAAGCCTTATTTACAGGTGATGCTGAAGAAGGTACAGAGAAAGAAATACTATCAAAACTTGGAGAAGTAGACCTTTTAAAAGTAGCTCATCATGGTTCTCGTAGTAGTTCATCTCAGGCTTTTTTAGATAAAGTGAACCCTGAATATGCAGTAATTTTAGTTGGCAAAGGTAATTCATATGGTCATCCACATGAAGAAACAATGAATAAACTAAAAAAGATGGGTGTAAAAGTACATAGAAGTGACGAATGTTCAGATATAGTATTTGAATCTACAGGCGATGGAATTTTTACAAGCTGTAAAGATGGAAGTTACAAAAAAGGTGTTAGAGAAGATGGAAATTCCGAAAAGTCAAATAACAATACAGCCAAGAATGAATTCTTAAATAAAGAACAAAATGTATCAAATTCATCAAAAATAGTGTATTTCACTCCGAAAGGGAAGAGTTATCACTCAACAAAAAATTGTAGTGGGCTTTCTAGAAGCAAAAAAATATTATCAGGTACAATTGCAGAAAGTAAGAAAAATGACCCATGTGATATATGTTATGGAAATCAATAGTTAAAATATGGAAAATAATAAATAAAAAGAATTAAATAATATAAAAGAGTAAATACATATAAAAATAAGCTATTCCAAATAGATAAAATAAAGAAATTCAGCTATATTTTATCTATTAAATAGCTTATTTTTTTGATATTCTTTAATAGTTATTTTATAACTCTAAATACACCAGTTACAATACCTACAATTTCAACTTCTGAGTCTTTAAGCATAATTGGTTCCATAAAATCATTTTCTGGTTGAAGTCTTATCGAGTTTCCTTCTTTAAAGAATCTCTTGACTGTAGCAGATTCACCATTTATAAGTGCAACTACTATCTGAGAATTTAAGGCTGTATTTTTTTTGTCTACTACAACGTAATCTTCATCTAAAATTCCTGCATTAATCATACTTTCGCCTTTTACTTTTAATACAAAATTATTACTGCCCTTTACTAAACTGGCAGGGAATGGAATATATTCCTCTATGTTTTGTTGAGCTAAAATGGGTTCTCCAGCTGTTATTTGACCTACTAAAGGAAGTTCTATTATTTCCTGGTTAGCTCCAGAAACATCATTGACTTTACTACGTTCCAAAACTTCAATAGCTCTTGGTTTAGTCGGGTCTTTTCTTATGTATCCCAGTTTTTCAAGTTTATTTAGATGAGAGTGCACAGTTGAAGTAGATCTTAACCCTACAGCAGTACATATTTCTCTTACAGCAGGTGGGTAGCCTTTTAATATGATTTGAGATTTTATAAATTCCAGTATTAAAACTTGCTTTTCAGTTAGATCTAAATACATAACATCACTCATTTCCAAACATATTTTGTTTTTATTTCCATACATTTATATTTTTAATTATAACATAATCCATTTATATCTGCAAACATTTGTTCCTGATTTTTAATCATCTTCAATCCATTCAAAATTCTTAACTATATCACGTTTTACATTTTTTTTATGTGCAGCATAAAGTTGAGTAGTCGTGACATTATCATGGTCGAGTAAATTTTGAACATCGTATATAGAAAATCCTGTTTGAATTAGAGAAGTTGCAGCAGTTGCTCTTAATTTATGAGGACTATATCCATTATCTCTAGTTGTATCTAGTGGAATAGACGTATATTTTTTTACAAGTGTCCTTATAGCTTTTGCTGTAATTCTTTTATTTTGAAGAGATAAAAATAATGCATCTTTAACTTCATCATTTAGTAAGTCATCTCTTGTTCTTTCATTTTGTAAATAATCTTTTATTACATGTTCACAAGTATGATTTATAGGCATTAAGACTTCTTTTCCACGTTTTCTGTATATTTTGAATTCACCTCTTGAAAAATTAAAAGAGGAGATATTAAGTTCTCTAAGTTCATTTAATCTAAGCCCATATGTAACAAATAGAGCTAATATAGCCTTATCACGTAATCTAGTTTTTTTCCAATAAACTTTTTCTTTTTCTGTAAGACCTTCACCTGTTTCTACCGATTCTAACATTTTTGCAACTTCATCTATTTCAAGGCGTTTAATAGCATCTGGTTGTGGTTTAGGTAGTTTTATCGGATTAAATCCATCAGTAATGTTATTATCTATTTGAGAATTTCTATATAAAAATTTAAATAGAGTAGAGATGGATGATTTTTTTCTTGCTAGAGCTCTATTATTATTTTCAAAAATTAATGTATTTTTTTCTGTATTTTTATAATATCTACTGCAATAATCACCTAAAAATAAGTTTATATCTCTTGATTTTATCATGTTAAAATCACTTTCTGTAATATCTTTTATACAATCTGCACTTGTTAATTCCTTTGTCTCAATCATATATAAGCAGAAAAACTTTATATCTTCTAAATAAGCAAGTCGTGTAGAGACAGCAACAGAACCTTTTAGATATATAAAATAATCTTTCATAAATACAGGAAGTTTATTTTCCAAAAGTAGACATTTTTCTATAAGTTCATTTTCTTTGATGACAATATTATCAGGTTTATCAGATTTATTATGTACTTTTATAATTTTCTTATCATTATTCAAATTTAAACCTCCTAAAATTAAAATATGAATATTTGTAAGTTATTTTTATTAATAACAATGTAGCTATGTTAGCATAAATATTTAATTTAATCAATTAATGTATTTTTTAAGAGATTAGTAGTGCTCTAATTGGTTTTTGCACTAACTATTCCCTAAATCCACATTTAAAGACTAGTTGAATTCGAGTACTCTTTTTAAATTTCTCAATATATATTAGTAAATATTTATTAAATATATATTGAGAAATTTTATACTTTAGTAAAATCTTTTCAATCTTAAATTCTACTATCTTTTCAAGGAAACCAAAATAAGAAAACTAAAATAAAAATAGTATAAAATTTAGCATCTTAATTAAAGTTTTTAAATGGACTTACTAAACTAAAGATATAAGATATTATAAGTGTTACTATTGAAAAAATAAGCCCTATCGTCATAAAAAAACTTACAAATATGTTGTACTTCACTATTAAACTAGACATATTTAAGCTATTAAGGCCAAATAAGTATGTAATTAAACTGATTGCAAATATAATTATAACTATAAAGCTTAAGCCCTTTAAACTGCTTTTTAAATCAGCATGACTAAGTGACATATGAGTGGAAATTGAATACATTAAAAACATAAATATAAAATATCTTAATGAATATATATCAGGTGTTAACAATATTGTTTTTACAAAATTAGAAATATCATCTAAAATAACCTGTGTAAAACCTGCTATATTAAAATTATTAATCATACTTACATATAACTTTAAATCTATGCTTTGTGTTATTTTAATATAGCTATCTGGTAATATTATTCTAAAAAGAAAAATAATCATCATTGTTCCACCTATAATTGGAGCAATTCCTATAAAAAAATTTCCTATACTCTGATAAATATTATCTTTTTTATAGCTATGATTTACATATCCTAATACTCCATCATTTTTACTTTCAATTGGTCTAAAGAATTTTACTGAATTTATTTTATGCATAAAAATCAAACACATTATTAAGTGACTCAATTCATGTATAAAAGTTCCTATAGCTCCAGTTACAATGACACCAGTTTTTCCAAAAGATAAAAAGATAAATTTATTATTTAAATTTTCTATAATACTAAAAACTAATCCAAATACAATAAATATTCCTATAAAACAAAAGATATTTATTATACTTATTTTAAAAATCTCAACTATATGAATCATAAGCTATAACCTCGCATTTAAGTCTTCAACTATTCTATCTCATATCCATTACAGCTTAAGATTTTACAAGCATTTTTTATATCTTTTTCTTTTATTAAAATATAATCTGTATCATATGTAGAAATTGCAAATATACTTATCTTATTATCAGCTAATAACCCACTTATTTTAGATAAAATTCCTATAAGTGCAAAATCTAAAGGTCCTAATATTTTAAGTATTCTCCATTCTTTTTCTGACTTAACATCAGAAGGTATATTATTATTTGAACATACAATACTTAATTCATCATCAGTTTTAGTTATGGAATAAAAACTTTCTGTATCTATCCATGTTGGTATTTTACTGTTATTATTTAATCTACATACTGCATACTCTTCTAAAAATAGTTTTAATTTCATAATGTACATCTCCTTCAAACTTATTTGTTTAATTAAGAT
>NZ_JAGWCS010000161.1:0-7859 GCF_020657705.1 Clostridioides sp. ZZV15-6598
GTTATAAATTAGGGGTGTGGAGTATAGCGGGAACATTTTTATCACTTAATAATTTATCAAAAGATTTGTGGTCAGATTTATAACCAATACCTTCTCTACATTCTGATTCATCAATAAGTTTGTATTGTTCACAAGCATTTTTAACTTTTTCATAATCCTCAATAGAATGAGCTTTATAAACTATCTTGTTGTTAAAACTTATTTCATGAGCAAACTTAGGTTTTACAAAGTATTTGGCATCTTTGATTTGACCAGAGTTATACAGACCTTGAATGACAGAACCATTTTTTATATGTTGTAAATGGTCATCTAACTTGTAAGTATGTGCTATATGGGTTACATTTTTAAATTTTTTTTCAAAAGTGATTGCAATTTTCTCCATAGAGTTAAAATTAGTAGTACCATTTGCATTTTTTTCTGGTAATATTATTATGTTTTCTCTTTTTACTCCTAGATTGTCAAGAGAAGCTAAGAATTCTCTATTTCGATATTCTGATTTTTGGTTATCTGTAAGAGTTTCATATTTTTTATATCTATCGAAAACAGATATACCACATCCAGTAGATACCAAAACCACAAATACATGATTTTTTCCTCTTTCTTTTACAGCATTTACAATAGCACTGCCAGCCCACAATACTTCATCATCTTGATGTTGAACATAGAAAACAACATAATCTTTAAATTTTCTATGACTATAATTAATATAGCTATTAAAACCTGTTAAAATCAAGCATAGAACTAAAATGATAGATAAAATTCCATACTTATTTATAGTAAAATTCCTGTTTTTAAGAGTCATTTAATCATCTCCTGAAAAGCTGTCTTAGTTATATTATCAATCAAAGTATTAAAAATTATTTCTTAAAAATTAAAAAAGATAGAGTAGATTAATGGAATAAATTTTTTTTGTTGGTGAAATTAAAATAAAAAAATTTTATATATAAGAAATAAAAAAGAATGGAGGATTTATTGGGATAAATATATAAATAAGCTAAATATCTACTTGGAGTTTTATACTATAGGTAGTTTCAATCATTATAATTTTTATTGTTATAAGTTATAATAATTTAATCATAAATAGAAGAAGCACATAATAATTCTTATGTGCTCCTAATTGATATAGTTATTTACTGCAAAAACAGAGTCTATCAAGACCTAAAATTTTTGATGCACCAGCTATTGTAGTTCCATAATAGTAAACTGGTTTATTTAATGATATAAAATCAATAATTGAGTTGTTACATAAAGTACTTCCTGTACAAATCACTATATCGGCCCAAGATATAACATCTCTATAATCTTTTACGCCATCTTCAATTTTGACATTGTACTGAATAGTTCCTACAAATTCAGGGTTTAAATCTAATACTCTAGTTTCAAAAAAATCTTTAATATTATCAATTATAGCTGGTTGATATCCTATGATTGCTACCTTTGGATTATCAAATTTATTTTTTATAAATTTAGGGAAATTCTTTGCACATATTTCTGGCTCATTATTTTTGCAGTGGATAGTTCTATCTGTCATATCTAGATACCTCATAACAGCATTTAATGATGCTATAAAAAGACTTCTATCATGAGGATTATTGTATAAATCTAATGACAATATATCCTTTAAAGAACCTTCGAACATAGATGGAGTAGAAGTGAATGCTTGTCCTTTAACTCCTTTAAAATCAGCCTCAAGCATTATCTCCTTACCAACTATAATTGGAAAATCTTTACGTTTGGTATTTCCTATTGCTTCTTCAGCAGTTAGAGATTTAGATACAATACTTATCATATCCATATTTAAATTATTCTTATCAACTTGTTCTAACAGATAATCTCTCAAAGTATCAAATATATTCATAGAAAAAAGATTCTCCTTTCTGTTTTATCTCTTCATTTAGCTCAAAAATATGATTTATTTTTCCATTGTTCATTATTCCTATTTTATGAGCAAAAAACATTGCTTCAGAGATATCATGAGTAACATGAATTACTGTTGGTTTATACTTGAGGTAAACTTCCTTTAGTATTTTACTTATATGTTTTTTTGTAATATAATCTAATGAACTCATAGGCTCATCTAAAAGTAATATGTCTGGCTCAGCTACTAATGCACGTGCAAAAGCAACTCTTTGTTTTTCACCTCCACTTAAATTTTGGGGATATCTCTTCTTTATATCATCTATCTGCATCAGTTCAGACAAGTGATTAACTTTTGAAATTTGTTCACTTATAGATACTTTTCTCAATTTAAGTGGAAATCTTATATTATCCTCAACATTCATATTTGGAAATAGTTCAAAATTTTGATATACAAATCCTATATTTCTGTTTTCTGGAGGTAAGCTTGAAATTAATTTTTTTTTGTATAATACATCTCCCTTTGCATATGGGTATCTTCCTGCTAATGTTTCGAGAAATAGAGTTTTACCTGACCCACTAGAACCTAATAAAACAAAATATTCATGATTATTAATATCTAAACTATTTTCTTTCAATTTAAAACAAGGTAAATCAAGGGATAAATTTTTTATTTTTAACATATTAACTTTTATTCACCTCCCTATTAAATAGTATCTCAAAAAGAGTCAGACATGTAAGTGAGATAAATATTAAAATTACAGCTATTCCAACTGCAATATCTATATCACCTGTTGACATATTTAAATATATTGATGTAGGAATAATTTCTGTTTTCATTCGTGTAGAGCCAGCTATCATAGCAACTGCGCCAAATTCACCAAGTGCTCTTGACCAAGTCATTACAGTTGCAGATATAACTCCAATCTTTAAATTTGGAAGAGTTATAAATTTAAAAGCTTCCCAACTATTACATCCAAGGGTACGTGCTACAAATACCATTTTTTCATTACTCTCATTTAATGCTGTGTTAAGTATTTTGATAGTAAGTGGTAGATTTACAAATACTTGTGCTAAAACTATACCTTGTTTTGTAAATACAAAATCAAGATTAAAAAGTTTATAAACAACATCTCCAATACCCATTTTTCCAAATAAAAGTAAAAGAGCAATTCCTGATACTAGATGAGGAAGAGACATAGGTAAATTGATTATTTGTACAAGTAGCTTTTTAAAAGGAAAGCTAGTAATATGTAAAAAGTATGCTGTGGGAAGAGCTAATAAAAGACATAATATAGTAGATAGTAGAGATGTCTTAATACTAAGTACTATTGCAGACTGTACTTCTACTGAGCTTAAACATCTAGGAACATAGCTTAATCCTTTAATGATTAACATAAAAAGTGGAGATACAATAAATAAAAAGACTATCACAAAAAATCCTGTGAGTGATATAGTAAAAAATTTATTTCTCAAGATTAATCACTACTTAACTGGTTCAAAACCATATTTTTTAAATATTTGTTTGCCCTCATCTGATGCTATATAATCTATAAATTTATTAGCTAAATCTTTTTTGCCACTATAACTTACAGTTCCTGCTGAAATAATTTGGTCTATATTTTTATCTGAAGAAATTTCTATAACTTCTACATCATCATTACCAAAAACAGAGTCTTTTGTGGCTATTGTGGCGTCTGCTTTACTTGCAATTAACTGTAAAATCATTTCATTGACAGTTGCAGCAGTAGAAATAACATTATCATTTACAGATTTTAAGTTATTTTTTTCGAGTATTTTTTGAGTAGTTTTACCTATAGCGTTAGATTCCTTGTCACCAAAGATAATCTTAACACCATCTTTATTTAAGTCCTCTAGTTTTTGAATATTAGCTGGATTGCCTTTAGGTACAACTATTGCAGGTGTATGATGTGCTACAGTTTTATGTTCACCTACAAGTTCTTTTTCAAATGCTTTTGAGTAAATTGGTTCAGAACCAACAATAAATGCATCACCTTTATGACTTGTTTCTATTTGAGCTATTAATTGTGCAGAACCAGCATAACTGTATTCAATTTTAACATTATTTTCTTTTTCAAATTTTTGAGCTATTTCATCCATTGGTTTTTTTAAACCTGCCCCTGAATAGACAAAAAGAGTTTCTTCTTTTTCTTTATCTTTTGAGTCATTAGTTGATGTAACTTTAGCACTAGATTTATCATTTACTTTATTTTCTTTAGAATTACATGCAGTAATACCTATTGAAATAAGTAGAGCTAAAGTTAATATAGAAATCTTTTTTAACATAACATATTCCCCCTTATTAAATTGTTGTAAATTCTTTTTTAGTATACCATAATCAGAAAACGATGTCTAAGTTTTTGTTATGTTTTATCGTGTTTTGTTATGTTTTATCATGTTGGAGTAGAAGAATCTATTTGAAGAGTCCTATAGTCTAATTTAAAAAGAAGATATTTTATTGGTGATTATACTTGTATTAAAATGATTGAATTTTATAATAAGAATAGAAACGAAAACTTTAATAATGTATAATCTGTTAGTCAATAGATAGGCTTTATTATGATATTATCTATAGCAATAGTTGTTAGCATATTTCTAGAAAACTCCAGAAGCAAATAAAATAAAGAGAGAGCATTTTATATGATTTTAAAAGTCATATAAAATGCTCTTTTCTTTAATAATAAAAGTTTTACTTTGAAGATAGTTCTTATATTAAGTTAAAACGCATATTGATTTATATCATATACCACTGAAGTAATATTCATATTAATTACATATTGATTCTAATTTTGCTTTTAAGAATAATGTTATATTTTTGAATATTGTTCTTTTATCAAGTGCATTTACATATATATCTTCTATACATGCACTTACAACAAAATCTTCACATAAGTCAACATTTATACCTAAAGCAGGGTTATATCGATATCCATTTATAGTAACTACAGGTTCTCCAGGAGCTGAAACTACTATTCCTTCTTCATAAGTTAAGCCTTCAAATTTAGCATAAGGAATTATATATGCTAAGAAAGGTATTTCATAATGTGCAGAATGAACAGATTGTTCATCTACTAGCGCTGTATATACAATCTTTTGCTTTAATAAACCTTCTACGATTATTTTTCTTCCAGTTAAGCATGTTCCTTCAGCATTTGGTATTATTTCAAATGCCATAGTAGTATTACAATCAATTATTATTCCACTTAGACCTTGAAGTAGTACAGTTAATGCTCCTGTTGCTCCAATTAATAAATTAAATGCAGGTGTAAGAATAGTATTAATTATTGTTTGTAAAGTTGCTATCAACGCAGTTACTAATGGTCCTCCAAGTGTACCAATTGCAGCAAGTATATCATTGATAAGGTCTTGTACAGATTCTAGTAAGTTAATTAAAGTAGTTGTTATACTTATTACTAAATTAAGAGCTGTACATACTACTTGTGCTGTTCCAATTTGAATTGCAGCTAATAATCCATTAACAGCTGTTAAAAGAGAATCTACTGTTGGTTGAATTAAATTTAGTAATCCTTGTAATTCAGTTAATAAAGGATTAACAATTGCTCCTAAACCAGGAATTAAAGGTATTGCTGCTTGAATTGCTGAAATTATATCATTTATTCCATCAATAATTGTATCAATTGTTGTTTGTATATCTATTGCTAAAAAAGTATTCAATATTGTTTGTATTTCATTTAATATAGCTAAACTAACATATAAATTATATGATTTATATGCAAATGGAGTTTCTATAAGTTTTGTAGAGTTGATTACTGCATTTGCATAAACTTGATCTATATCCTCTATATCAGGTTTTAATATTGGAATAGGAAGTATTTCAGGAACTGAAATTTCTGTCCAGTTTAAAGTCTCTCTTTTGCTTCCATCCATATTTAATTTTGTTACATCACATATACCTATACTTTTAATATTAAAATCACATTCACAAGTTTTTTTATTGCATTCCATTTTTATTCCTCCTCATTTTATTTAAATCTTTTAGCATAATTTTGATGCTTTTATAAATATTGTTGTATTTTTAAATACACTTCTTTCTGATAATGCACATGCATAGATGTCTTCTATATATGAAGTTATCTTAAACTGCTGATATAGTGGAGTATCTTTGTCTATTATTATAAATACTGAAAAAGGTATATTAAAGTGAGCAGAGTGAATTGATTGTTCATCTACTGCTGCTGTATATATTATTTTTTGTTTTAATATTCCTTCAATTATTAACTTTCTTCCAGTTAGATTTGTACATTCTCCATTTGGTATATCTTCGCCTGCTATAGGATTTTGGCCTACAGGAGTATATCCATTTACTAGAGGTGTTTTTATTACTCTTTGAGATATTATATCTACACAAGAGTGTACCTCTACTATATCTTCTATATCTGGTTTTTGTGATGGTATATCTACTATCTCTGGAACAAAGAACTCTGTCCATTTATCTGTATCTTCATAACATTGTAATGCTTTTTCTATTTTTAATTCTGGATAAACACCAACAGTATTTAATATTTTATTTTCACCACAGCATTTATCATAGAATTGATAGCTTGTTCCATTTGTATAATTAGAATTTAACATATTTTCCACTCCTTATTTTTTTATAGATTTTATAATGGTTGTGTTGGTACTGCATATAATAATAATGTTGTATGCTTTAATATAGTTCTTTCATCTAATGTGCTTATAGATAAATCTTCTATACAAGCATTTACTTGATAGTCTATATCAAGTGAATCAAGTGTTATTGGTGGAGTTACATTATTAAATGTAACCTCTTGTGGCACAACTATATAACTTGAAAATGGTACATAAAAATGTGCTGAATGAACTGATTGAGTTTCTTCATTAGCTGTATAAGATATCTTTTGACATAATTCACCTTCAATTATAAGCTTTCTTCCTGTAGATATTTTTCCTTCTAAATTTGGTATAAAATCTCCATTAGCATCTAAAGGTGATATAGGTGTTTTAACAACTTTTGTTCTTAGTATATTTACTGATACGTTTACTGAGTTTATTTGCTCTATATCTGGTTTTTGTGGTGGTACAGTTAGGGTTTCAGGTATATACATTTGAAACCAATAAGGGTATTGACTTATAACGCTTGTAACATCATCTGCGTTACATAAGCCACTTACATCAACTAAATCCATATTACAAGTACATATATTACTATTCATATTTATCTCTCCTTATATAATTTATTGAAAGTTTTTAGCTCTCAATATAATCTATTTAAATTTCGACTTTTTGTTACCTATTTTTAAATATTTTTCTTTTTTTAGCTTTTTTATAACAATATATGATTTTATATCATATATAAAATGTATATAGAAACTTTAATCTCTATATAATTATGAAATTAAGGAGATGTTTATATGAATGAAAGTATTTCAAAAACTGGAATTACCCCCTTAGAAGATTATCCAGACAACAAATGCATAAAATACTATAAAGAATTTATAGAAGATGACATACTATGTGTTCCAACACAAAAACCGGATATAGAATGTATTAATGAAGTAAGTGTAAATATTTGTGTTGAGGATAAAGAGATTATTAACACTATACTAGGGCCAAAATTAGTTATAAAAGGATTTAAAAATATTAAGATTATATATACTGCAGATAATTGTCAGCAGTCTCTTCATTCTGCACATTGGAGTATTCCATTTTGTCAATTTATCTTGTTAAAAGATTTGAAATATGATAAGTGTGATAATATTATAGAAACTATTTTTATTGGAATAGAGAATATTTGTGTAAAACACTTTGATTGTAGAATGATTGATTTATCACTACTATTTATAATTTGTCCGCAAATTCGTAATTGTAATAACTGTAAATGCTGTAGAAGTTATTGTATGCATAATCCAAATTTATGCTATTACGATAATGATACTTGTTCAGATAACTGTAATGATGCTACACAATGTAAATATAGTCTTGGTGATAAATATAATAGT
>NZ_JAGWCS010000162.1:0-7858 GCF_020657705.1 Clostridioides sp. ZZV15-6598
TTTTATAGATAAGTATTCTGTGTCTAAAAGAACACTACAAAATGATTTTTCGTATTTATCTAAGGTATCTAGTAATAAAGGTTTTAATATAATACAAAAAAGAGGATTAGGTTATTTATTAGAGGTTGAAGATAATACTTTATTTGAAAAATTTAAAGTTGAGTTATCTGAGTATCTAGACCAACCTAAGTCAAACGTCGAAAGTATAATTTCATGTATTATCTTAAATGAAGATTATATAACTATAGACAAGATACTAGGAAGATTAAGGACAAGTAGGTCGGTAGTAAAAGGATATAAAAAAGATATTGATTCTTATTTAGAAAAATACAGTCTTAAGCTAGAAAGAAAATCTCACTATGGATTAAGAATTATGAATAGCATGAAAGAAAGAAGAGAATTGATAGTAGACCTTTATATAAAAGAAAATGAAATTATAAAAGAGTATATTGATAGTAGTTTGGAAAACGATTTTAAAAAAATACAGGACAAATTTATCAGTAAATTAAAAGAAAATAATTTAGTCATAAATTATATGGAACTAAAAGAAATACTATCTTGGTTAAAAGTAACTATGTATATAGATAAGCAAGCTAGATTATTAGAACTAGATGATAGCAACAATGAATATGGATTAAATTTATCTAGTGAAGATTACAAGATATTACAATATTTGATAAAGAAAAAAGCTAGGAAAAAATTTAGCAGACAAGAAAACATAGATAGTTTAAGAGATGGTTTAGAAGATTTCTTAGAACAATTTGATAAAGAAAATAATACATATTTTAATGAAGATGAAGAATTTAAAAAATCATTACTAAATCATTTAACAGAATTGTTGAAGAGGTCCACTTTTAGTATATCTTACCAAAACCCACTTATAGATGAAATACAAATCAAATACCCAGTTGCTTTTAATATGGCTATATTACTAGGAAAAATGATGTATAAAAAGTATAATGTTGAAATTCAACGGGATGAAATTGGATTTATAGCTACATACTTTGCTATGAATATGGAAAAACAAGCTATCTATGAATTTAGAAAGTATAATTCAATAGCAATAGTATGCTCATCAGGTGGTGGGAGTGCTCAGTTAATAAAATTTAAGATAAGTAGTTTATTTGAAAAAACTAATATAAAAACTTTTTCGCTTATACAGATGAAAGAATTAGAAAAATTTAATCCAGATATTATCTTCTCGATTTGTGAACTAGATATAAGACTAGAAGTACCTATTATATATATAAAAGAACTTTTAGATGATTATGATATTTTAAGAATCAAAGAGCTGATTATGTTTGAAAAATTTAAGGAGTATTCCTTAGAAAATAAAGAACAAACTTTTATCAGTAAATTTTTTAGAAGTGACTATTTTAATATAGACAATGATTCAAGCGATTATATTAAATGTCTAGGGGATATGTCCAAAAATATAGAATTAAAAGGTGCAGGAAATTATGGATACTCTGAAAAGGTTTTGAAAAGAGAGTCATTTGCAACGAATATATATATAAATGGAGTTGCAACACCTCATCCTATAGATATTGATGGAAATGAGAATGTAATTTCAGTAAAAATTTTACAAAATCCAATAGTATTTGAAGGTAAAAAAGTTTCTTTAATATTTATGATTTGTTTAAAAAAAGAAAACATTGGACTTTATAAAAAAATTAGTAGTAGTTTATATGAAATAATGAGTGATATAGAAACTGTTCGATTACTTATAAACGCTAAAACATTCAAAGAATTTGTGGCTTTAATAAATCAAAGAATATAGAGGGTAATTTTATGAGTATAAATTATTTAAAAAAACTATGTGAAGCAGATGGAATAGCTTCAAATGAACAAGAAATAAGGAGTATATTATCTGAAAATATAAATGGAGAAGTTAGTTTTGATAACTTAGGAAGTATGATAGTTCGCCATAGAGGTGATGGATTGAAAATGATGTTTTGTGCTCATATGGATGAAGTTGGATTTATGGTAAGACATATAAGTGATATTGGAATGTTACATTTGATTAATGTTGGTGGAGTTAAAGATAGTGCAAAGTCGTTCCAAAAAGTAAATGTGACCAAAGTTGATGGAACTAAGGTAAAAGGACTTATGAATTGTTCATATGATGAAAATCACAAAGTAAAAGACATATATGTAGATATGGGAGTAAGTACAGCTAAAGAGGTTGAAGATTTAGGTATAAATATAGGGGATATGGTATGCTTTACTAGTGATAGTGAGATGTTAACTGAAAATGTACTTATGGCAAAGGCTTTAGACGATAGAATAGGATGCTATGTACTTAAAGAGATAGATAGAAAAATTAATCAAATAAAAAAGAATGACAATGATACATACCTTGTATATACAAGTTCTGAAGAGGTTGGAATAAGAGGTGGCAAAACAGCATCAGAAGTAGTGAATCCTGATATAGTGTTTGCTATAGATGTTGCCTGTGCACCAGATTTAATTAGAAATTATACCAATCAACGCAAATTATCTAAAGGATGTATGATAGTGCATTATGATAAAACAATGATTCCTAATAAAAAATTCTTGAATTATATGAAAAACTTAGCCACTAAGTATGATATAAAATTTCAATGTGACATGTTTAGTGGAGGAGGAACAGATGCTGGAAATGCACATCTAGTAAATAAAGGAAAACTAGCTATAGTTTTAGGTGTTCCCTTAAGATACTGTCATGGAAACTATTCAATGGTAGATATAAGAGACGTTGAAGAGGTTATCAATTTATGTACTGCTGTTATTAATGATATGAATATAGAGAAGTACAATGATATATTAAAATTTATTTAACAACATAGGAGGTAAGCATGGAAAATCTAGAAATGAAAATAATGGAGATAATAGTTTCTTCAGGGGATAGTAAAGCAAAGTCATTTGAAGCTTTAAATAAAGTGAAAGAAGGGGACTATCAAGGAGCTAGAGCTTGTATGGAAGAAGCTAGAAAAATAGACATAGAAGCACATAATGCACAAACTGCATTAATACAAAGTGAATTATCTGGAGATTGTGAAAGCAAGTCAATGGTGAGTTTATTAATGATGCATGCTCAAGACCATTACATGACTTCACAATTATCTAGAGACTTAATAGAAAAATTAATAGATGTATTTGAATCTAAGGAGGCGTAAAAATGAGAATAATATTATGTTGTGCAGGTGGATTTTCGACTACAATGTTAATGAAAAACATGGAGAACACTGTAAAAAATAGTAAAAAATTAAATACTGAGGATTTTGAATTTAAAGCAATACCAGTAGATTTATTAAAAAATGAGGTTGATAACTGTGATGTATTAGTTATAGGACCACAAATAGCTCATAGACTTGATTACATAAAGCCTATATTAGAACCTAAAAATGTACCATATGTAGTAATAGATCAAAATACATATGGGAAAATGGATGGTGCAACTGCACTTAAGATGGCATTAATAGCTCACAAAAAAGCTAATATGTAACACTTAGTAAAGTATAATATATGACTAACAGGGGGGAAAATAATGTTTGAAAAGTTCGAACAATTTATGAATAAACATCTTACACCGATTGCACAAAAGATGGACAAACAGCATCACTTAAGTGCAATTAAAAAGTCAATGGTAGCAATGACTCCGATACTTATAATAGGAAGTTTAAGTCTTGTACCAGAGGCGATAGGAAACTTAGCAGAAAAGGCTATGGGACCGAATGCTATAACTTCATTTATAACAAATAATATGGACTCGTTACAACTTCCATTCCACTTAACTATAGGAATGATGGGATTTTTAGTATGTATGTGTATAACATATTTTCCTTCAGAACACTATAAGCTTTATGTGCCAGGAGCAATGTCATTAGCTGCTGTTGGTTTCCTTTTAATGAGTTTCAATTTCACTGAAGATGGTGGAATGGATATTAAATATATGGGAACTAAAGGTCTGTTTATAGCGATGGTAGCAGGTGTATTGGCTGTTGAATTGTATAGATGGTGTAAAAAGAAAAATTTCACTATACGTATGCCAGAAAGTGTACCTGATTTTGTATCAAGTTCATTTGAATTAATACCTACGACAGTAATAATAGTTGGAGTATTTATGGGTATAAGAATAATTACTTTAGAAGTATTTGGGGTACTACCTCCAGAAATACTTACTCAATTTTTAGCTCCATTAGTTGGTTCTTTAGATAATCCATTTACATTTGCATTTATAACATTCTTAGGAATAACATTATTCTTCTTTGGAATACATCCATCGGTATTATCACCAATAACAGCACCAATAACGGCACAATTCTTAGCTGAAAACTTGGAAGCTATGGCAGTAGGACAATCACTACCACACTTCTATACAGGAGGAATGGTAAGTGCATTTGCAAACTTTACAGGGACAGGAGTAACATTTGGTTTAGTATTTTGGTATTTAATGTCTAAGAGAGTAGACTTTAAGCGTATAGGTCAAGTTTCTTTAGTACCAGCATTATTTGGTATAAATGAACCTATATTATTTGGTGGACCAATAGTTTTAAACCCAACATTCTTTTTACCTTTTGTAATTGGAGGAACTATACTAGGAACATTCCCAGCATTCTTAATGCATGCAGGAATATTAGCAAAGCCTTTTTTTAATCCTCCATATTTAGGAGTATTTATAGAAGGATTCTTAGTAAATGGACATTGGTTAACTCCAATAGTTCAAGCTGGACAAATGATAGGATCTATATTAATATGGTATCCATTCTATAAAATGTATGAAAAACAATGTAATGAGAGATATGATAAGCAAGCTCAAGAAGTTCAAGAAGAATCTGTAATATCTCAAGAGGACTTAGGTTTATTAGGTGATTTAGATTTCTAGAAATATAATTTAAGCATATAAATAAAAGCTATGAAAATAGAACTATAAATCTATATTCATAGCTTTTATTTTATAGAATAGTAAGACATTTTAATAGGAGGATAAATAAAATGGAAAGGATAAATAAAATAAAAAAACTATTAAATGATTTAGAATTAGATGCGATACTCATAAAGTCAAAAACTACTAAAAAATATTTGCAGACTTTAACAGGAAGTGGCGTAAATATTTTAATAACAAAAGATAGTCAATATTTAATTTTAGATGGAAGATATACAAACGAAGCAAAGAGTATGAATTTCTTGTTTGAAATAATAGAAAATACTCCATCAAAATCTAATAAATCACACTTTGATATTGTATATGAGATTTTTAAGGATAATAAATATTCAAAGCTTGGAATAGAATCTCAAGCATATTCTATATCAGATTATAAAGAATTAAATAAATACGATTTTAAACTTACTTTAATAGGTGATGAAATAAATAAGGTAAGGATTATTAAAGATAGAGAAGAAATAAATATATTAAAAGAAGCTTGCGAAATTACAGATAAAATATTTGAAAACGTATTAAAGCATATAAAAATTGGAGTCAGTAAAAATGAGATAAGTGCTTTTGTTCATTTTTATTCACTAAAATATGGAGCTAGTAAATTATCTTTTGATCCAGTTATAACATCAGGAGTGAGAACAGCACTTCCTCATGGAAGACCAACAAGTAAAAAAATAGAATCAGGAGACACTATTATGATAGATTTTGGAATAGAATATAAAAACTATCAATCAGACATGACAAGAACTATATTTATAGGAAAACCAAACCCCAAAATGTTGGAAATATATAATATAGTAAAATTAGCCCAACAAGTTGGAATAGGTAATATAAAAGAAGGAAATAAAGCTAGAAATATAGACTATAAAGTAAGAAAAATTATAGATGATGCAGGATATGGTAAATATTTTAATCATGGATTAGGACATGGGATAGGTATAGGAGATGGGTGTGAATATCCATTTTTAAATGAAAGTTCAGAAACTATATTATGTGAAAATATGGTTATGTCTTGTGAACCTGGAATATATATACCTAACTTAGGTGGAGTAAGAATAGAAGATGATGTTTGGATTAAAGATGGGATAGGAACTATACTAAATAAAACAACTAAAGATATAATTATATTGGAGGATTAATATGAAGCACAATTTTGATGAAGTTTATAACCGTAAAGGTACTTATTGCACACAATGGGATTATATACAAGATAGATTTGGGAAAAAAGACTTAATTCCATTTTCTATTTCAGATACAGACTTTACAGTACCTAAGCCAGTATATGAAAAGTTACAAGTGATGTTACAGCATCAAATATATGGATATTCCAGATGGAATCATGATGATTTTAAAGGGAGTATTGTAGGGTACTATAATAGACGATTTCAAACAAAAATAGAGAATGATTGGGTATTATATAGTCCATCAGTTATGTATTCAGTATCAGTACTGCTTAGATTACTTTGTAATAATAAAAAGAAAG
This sequence comes from Clostridioides sp. ZZV15-6598, assembly GCF_020657705.1. NCBI lineage: Bacteria > Bacillati > Bacillota > Clostridia > Peptostreptococcales > Peptostreptococcaceae > Clostridioides > Clostridioides sp. ZZV15-6598. Next base: position 6,405 of record NZ_JAGWCS010000162.1, read on the forward strand.
TTGCTACATTTAATCCTATGTATGATGCATTTTTTAGTGTAGTAGAAGAAAATGGATTTGAGTTAGAAAAAATACAATTGCATGAAAAAGATGGCAAATTTAATATAGACTTTAATGAATTTGAATATAGTATAAAAAATTGTGATGTATTATTGCTATGCTCACCTCATAATCCAACAGGTAAGGTTTGGAAAGAAATTGAATTAGGATTTATAATAGGTACTTGTAAAAAACACAATGTAAAAATTATAAGTGATGAAATACATTCTGATATAATCATGGGAGGAAATAAACATTTACCAATAGTTAAATATTTAAATAAATACAAAGAACTATATTTAGTATCTTCTGGAAGTAAAACATTTAATTATCCAGGATTAATAGGTTCATATGCTGTTATACCAAATAAAAATATATATGATGAATTTTTAGCGATAACAAGAAGAAGAGATTTTCTAAACTCTGTAAGTTTGCCAGGTATGTATGCAACAATGGTTTCTTACAATGAATGTGATTATTATATAGAACAACTTGTTGAATACATAGATAATAACTTAAGTTATGTATCACAGTTTATAAAAGAGAATTTTGAAGATATTAAATTTACAAAGCCCGAAAGTACATATTTGGCCTGGATAGATTGTAGAGACGTTCCTTTTACTTGTGAAGAAATACAAGAGTCTTTAATTAATATTGGAGGAGTAGGAATAATGAGAGGAGAAGTATATGGAAGTGAGAAATATTTAAGATTAAATTGTGGATGCCCAAGAGAAAAACTAAAAGAAGGTCTTGAAAGATTTAAAAAGGGTATAGACTATTTATACTCTAATAAAACATCTTTTGTTAATTTATAGATATCATAACTTATCATATTTCTAGTTTCTTTATATGTTCCACAAAATAGTATAATGGCAGTACTTGGGCTATCAGGAGAAAAGGGAACTTCGAATATAATAAATGGACTTATAGTGATGTTTATAGCATTGATTGCTCCATTTATTATGACATATATATTTGGAGTTGAAAAAAACATTAAGGAAGGTATAGACAAATAATTAAATGGGTTAAACTACAGGAATAATAAAACTTCTTGACCTATAAAAACTGAGTAAATAATAGTTATAGAATAAGTAAAATAAGTACAATTTAAAACTTTAAAAAATAACAACTCTTAAATATACAAAACTTTAATAAAATATATAAATAAAAATATATTTTATTAAAGTTTTGTATATTTTTTGCTTTATATAAAGGATAAAAATTTACATTAAGGAGTTAAAAGTTTATTAGGATTATAGTTAGTAAATGATATGATTGATAGAATAGATATAGTAAAACAATCTAGTCTTATATTGTAATGCTTATTAAAGAATATATTTTATGTTATAAGAATTTTTTTAGAGAGGGTTATATAAAAGGTAATAAAAAAGTAGTTTTATAATAGTATTTGTAAC
>NZ_JAGWCS010000163.1:0-7811 GCF_020657705.1 Clostridioides sp. ZZV15-6598
GTTGTATATTTTCGTTGAGGTGATAGAGTGGAAAAATATAAAGTATTAACTGACAAATTAAAACAAGTGTTTAATGGATTTTATATTGATTATGAAAATGAAGATTTTCCATATATAGATTTAGATAGAACTGACAAGATAATACTAAATGAAAGGTATTTTAAAATAGATAGTTTTCCTAAAACGATGGATATGGAATCTCCACATAGTGTCCTTGATGTATTTTGGGATTTAGATAAAGTAAAAGATAAGTATTTTATACAGGAAAACAAGTTTTTAAGGGCACTATTAATTATAATGAGTTACAGTAAAGAAATAATAATTGCAAGTGAATATTTTGTAAGTGAAAATAAAAAACATATAAAAAAAGTACTAAGTAAAAAGGAGAGTATATATCTAGAACAACTAAGCGATACCTTATTTGATTTTAAAGAAATAGGGTATAATTACTATATAATTGATGCTCTTATGAAGTTGTCACTAAGAGAAAGAGCTTCTCTATCTATATATATGTTGGATTTGGAAATAGCATTAGAAGTAAATGGATTATTTAGTAATGTATATATGGGATTAAATGGAAGTATAGATACAGTTAAGTATATTTGCAATGTAGAAGGCTTATATGTAAGATAGAGTATTAATTGTATAAAATAGTAATTCTAAGAATAGTAGGTGATTGTATGGAAATATTTGCAATAGGACATTCAAATTATCCATTGGATAAGCTTATTAATATGATAAAAAAATATAATATAAATTGTGTAGTTGACATTAGAGAAACTCCATATTCTAAATATAATATTCAGTATAATAGGGAGGCATTTAATGAATCATTAAGAAAGGCCGGATTTGTATATATATACATGGGCAAGGAGTTTGGGGCAAAAAGAACTAATAAAGATGTATATACAGAAGAAGGTTATGCAGATTTTGAAGAGGTAATAAAGGAAGAGATATTTTTAAAAGGAATCGAAAGATTAAAAAAGGGATGTCAAATGGGTTATAAAATAGTTTTATTAGGTGCAATGCAAGAGCCTATAAGATGTCATAGAAGTATTTTGCTAGGAAAAATATTAAATAAAGAAGGTTTCGATGTAAAATATATAATGCATGAAGGACATTTAGCATCTCAAGAAGATATAGAAGAGTCATTATTAGATAAGTATTTTAGTGATAGAAAACAAATGAGTATTGATAATTTGTTAGGAAATGCATTAACAAGAGAAGAGATGATACAAGAAGGCTATAGATTAGCTAATAAAGAAATAGGATATAGAACAGAAAAAATAGGTAAATAAAATATAGGAATTACCCAAAAACTTAAATACCTTTTAATAAGAAAAATTATTATAAATTTGTAACAGTTAAACATGATGTACTAGCTAAGGTCGTTATGTTAAATTAATATTATTATCTAAAGGGTTACATTGTTTTAAAGAGTACATCATGTTGTACTGTTAAAAAATAAAATCTCTAATATTGCCATAATCAACAGTTCTATTAAGGGTAGGATGACTAGATATAAATCTAACTGTAATTTTTGAGTTTAACAAACAAGGATTCGAAGTTAAAAATATTCTATCTCCATTGACAATAGAAGTAATAGCTACTGGTAAAATATCAACAAAAGTATCATATCTATTTTTAGCAATTTGATAAGGATAGTTTCCTACAAAAACAAATAGATTTAAGTCATATATATTATCAACGAACCAAGCCCATTGACCATAAACTTTGTCAATACTTACTGTACCTAAACCAAGTGTATCAAAGTATGTTGCTATAGTTAAATAAATGTTTTCCATGTTCTCTAAGTATGAAACAGTATATCTTCTGAAACGTATAGGTGCTGTGGCAGAAATAGGGTAAACCATATTTACATTTAAATTATTAGCATTCAAATTAACCAAAGTATCACATCCTAAAAATAGTCTATAAGATACAATATTTAAATTGATGAGATTTTGTTACATGTATATTGTAAGATTTTATAAATAATTAAAATTAGGGTACAAAGTGAATTAACAAGTTTAATAAGATATTCTTTGCACTATAAGTTCCTCACTTTCAAGTTATTCTTAACTGGCTTTATTTGAAGCATATATATCGTTTGAAGCATGTATATAATTATGCAAAATTATAGCATCATGAACTTGAATACACAAGAATCGTAAGCAAGTTCATATACTTGCCTTGAGTATATGTGACTTAAATGACCATGTCCATTACAAAAAAAATTTATGAAGCTAATAAAAAATATGTTTATTGTTATTATTAATAGTGGTACAATATTATCGAAATACAGTGATTGCATTTGATATCCAGCTATATTAATCGGCTAATTTAAACTCATAAATATTTTAAATCTAGTATCCATAAAAAATAATAAACATAAGATAATTATAAAGATATACTGTGTTCAAATGATATTAAACAAGATTTATATTATTTGAATACAGTATATTATAACGTTGAAAATACAATTCTAAACTTTATGGTATCAATTCATAGTCCGATAAACTAATTAAAAATTAAATTTATATAAAGAGGGAAAAGAGGAAAAGGGATGTTTATAAGGAAGAATGTTATAAAATTAGCAATTCCTATAATGATAGAGCAGACATTTGTTATGCTTCTAGGGGTATTTAATACAATGATGGCAGGTCATATTGGGGAAGAGGCTGTATCTGCAGTTGGAATGGTTGATTCAATCAACAATATATTTATATCTGTATTTGCTGCGCTATCTGTTGGTGCTACTGTTGTTGTAGCTCAACAAATAGGAAAAAGAGATAATGAAAAAGTAAATGAAACTATCAAGCAAGCATTAATATCTGGTGTAATATTATCACTTACAATAACAATATTGATGTGGATTTTTAGAACAGGTGTAATCAATTTGTTTTATGGTTCAGCAGAAGAATTGGTAAAATCAAATGCAAAACTATACATAGAGTTTACATTATTCACCTATCCATTTATTGCAACACAGCAGATAGCAAATGGTATTCTAAGAGGTTGTGGAGATGTAAAGAAACCTATGTATGTGACCATGTTTATGAATATAGTAAATGTAACCTTAGGATATATACTTATATATGGTGTTGATTTAAATTCTTTGGGAATAAATCTACAAACACCTTCTTATGGCATAACAGGCGCAGCTATGTCTATTGCTATAGCCAGAATAATTGGATGTATAGTTATTGTAAGGGCTTTATTTAAAGGAAATGAATTTATATCTATAGGTAAAATATTTCCATTTAAGATTGATGTTGAAACTCAAAAATCTATATTTAACATAGGTATACCAGCAGGGGTTGAACAATTACTTTTTAATGCAGGTAAATTGATTGTTCAAGTATTTATAGTTACTATGGGAACATCAGCGATTGCATCAAATGCAATAGGAATGTCAATTGCATCTATTATAAATGTAATTGGAAATGCATTAGCCTTGTCTGCTACGACTTTGGTGGGGCAATATATAGGACGGGGAGACATCAAAGGGGCTAAGAGTACTCTATTATATCTGACTAAATTTGCAACAGTTTGCTTATTTGCAGTAGGGGCTATATTTATACCAATTGCACCATGGATTTCAAGCATGTATACTCAAAATTCTAATGTAATTGATGTATCAACACAATTGATTCGAAGTGATTGTTTAGCTATGGTAATATGGCCTATATCCTTTGTACTATCAGCAGGGCTAAAAGGAGCTGGAGATACTAGATATACAATGATGACAGCTGTAATAGGAATGTGGATTTTTAGGATTTTTACAGGCTACGTATTAGGGGTTGTATTAGAATTTGGAGTGCTGGGAATTTGGATAGGTATGTATACAGATTGGCTTGTTAGAGGAACTCTGTATTGTTTGAGATTAAGAGGAACGAAGTGGCTAAAACATAAAGTTGCATAGAATATAAAAAATCACTTTTAAATAGTAAAGTCTATTTAAAAGTGATTTTTTATATAGATAATATCATAATTATAAGTATGATATATAGAAAAATTAAAATATGTAAATTAGGGCTATAATTATATAGACACTATAAATTATATATTGCACAGAATTACATAATTTGGCGATAAATATTAGAAATATATATCTATAGAAAATAATATATATGGGTATATTATTAAATATAAAAAATATTAGATATTTATTTAATAATAAAGGTGGGTATTTTTATGATAAATAAAATAGGAAAAATAACTCTCTATGTAAATAATCAAGAGGATGCAAAATTGTTTTGGACAGAAAAATTAGACTTTGTGGTAACTTATGAAAAAGAAATGGGTCCAAATATGAAATGGGTGGAAGTAGCACCAAGTAAAAATGAATTTACAACATTTGTATTGTATGATAAAAATCTGATGATGAAGCAAAATCAAGATGTAAGTTTATCACATCCATCAATAATTTTAAGTACAAGAGATATTAATGGAACTTATGAACAGATGGCAAAGAATAAAGTTGAAGTAGGAGAATTAATGGAGATGCCTTATGGAAGAATGTTTTCTTTTAAAGACCAAGATGGAAATTCTTACTTAGTTAGAGAAGATAAATAATTTTACAAAGTGTTAAATTTACTCAATATCTGATATAATTAGAGACAATAATTATTATAATTTAGTATTAAACTATAATTATATAGTTAAAAATCAATTGTAAAATTTGAGTAGAGGTGATAAAATGTTTAAGAAAATGGCAGTTTTAAAAGATATAGCAACTAAAATAGGACGTAAAAAAGCGTATGAATTATTAGAAATGGTTGAAGGTAATGACGCTTTTATAGCTGAAGTAAAGATAAAAAAGAATGGGATTGAATCTAAAAAAGAAGAAATCATGTTAAAAGATAATCAAAAAATAATACTAGAGTATATAGAAGGTTAATTTTTAGATACATATATAATTAAATAATACTGATTTTTAAAGATGAGTTAGAAAAACTCATCTTTTTTATTTTTAATAATTTTGTTTTATATTTAATATATATTTTATCCCTTAGAGTTGCTGAGATACAAAAAGTACTGATATAATAAAAGAATGGATATAAATGTAATATTTTACAGAAAAGAGGGGTATTATGCTTGAAATAAAAAATCTTTCCTTTAATGTTGAGTCTAACAATGAGGAGCTAGGAATAATAAATGACGTTAGCCTTTCATTTGAAAAAGGCAAACTTATTGTTATCACAGGTCCAAATGGTGGAGGGAAATCCACAATTGCTAAGCTTATTATGGGAATCGAAAAAGCTACTAGTGGTCAAATACTTTTAGATGGAGAAGATATAACTAATCTTAGCATCACAGAAAGAGCAAAAAAAGGGATAGGATATGCATTTCAACAACCGCCAAGAATAAAAGGTATGACAGTTGAAAACCTGCTTACTCTTGCTCATGGAAAACCATTGTCTACTGATGTGTGTTGTCAATATCTTACAGATGTTGGACTGTGCTCAAAAGACTATTTAAATCGTGAAGTTGATAACTCTCTTTCTGGAGGGGAAATGAAAAGAATTGAGATAGCAACTCTTTTTGCTAGAGATTTAAAGGTTTCTATATTTGATGAACCTGAAGCAGGTATAGACCTTTGGAGTTTTGGAAAGCTTAATGAAAGTTTTAAGAAAATTCATGGGGAATCTGACCAAACTATAATCATAATTTCTCACCAAGAAAGAATATTAGAGTTAGCTGATGAAATAATTGTTTTACAAGATGGTTCAGTAAAAAGCCATGGAACAAAAGATGCTATATTACCTGAAATCATGTGCCAAGTTAATTCAAATTGTGAATTAATGAAAGATATGAATTAATTAGAAAGGAAGGCAAATTAAATGAACAAAATAGACTTAAATCTTTTAGAAAAAGTTGCTGAACTTCGTGGAACTCCATTAGGAGCATACAATATACGTAAAAATGGACAAGGTATAGAAAGACATTCAACTGAAAATATAACTATAGCTCCAAAGACTGATAAACCTGGAATTGATATTATAGTAAAACCAAATACTAAAGGAGAAAATGTTCATATACCAGTAATAGTAACAGAAGCTGGTGTACAAGACATGGTTTATAATGATTTTGAAATTGGAGAAAATGCAGATGTTGTTATAATTGCTGGTTGTGGTATACATAATTGCGGTCATGATGATAGTGAACACAATGGAATACATAGATTCTTCTTACATAAAGGAGCTCGTCTAAAATATGTGGAAAAACATTATGGCGAAGGTGATGGAGAAGGAAAAAGAATTTTAAATCCAGTTACGATTGTTAATATGGGTGAAGACTCATATTGTGAAATGGAAACAACTCAGATTAAAGGCGTTGATTCAACTAAAAGAGAAATGGATGCTACTTTAGGCAAAGGAGCAAAGATAGTTGTATTTGAAAAATTGTTAACTCATGGAAATCAAGTTGCAGAATCTAATATGAAGGTTATATTGGAAGGTGAAAATTCTTCTGCTCAAGTAATTTCTCGTACAGTTGGTCAAGATAACTCTAAACAAAAATTTAATCCTTGTGTTATTGGGGATTCTCTTTGTTCTGCACATGTCCAATGTGACTCAATAATTATGGGCAATTCTCAAATTAGTGCCATACCTGAAATTGCTGCAAATCATCCAGATGCTCTTTTAGTACATGAAGCAGCAATCGGAAAGATTGCAGGAGACCAAATTTTAAAAATGATGACATTAGGTCTTACAGAAGAAGAAGCAGAACAACAAATACTAAATTGTTTTTTAAAGTAAGTTCAAGTTTTTATTTAATTTAATATAATTAATATAGTATAATATAATGAATAAGTCTAAAATATTTTTATTTTTAGACTTATTTTCTTTATGTAAGATAAAACTATTAGAGAAATTATACTGTAATTAGGATGTGGAATAAATGAAAAACTTACTTATAAGAAATGGGACAATAATATCTCCAAAGGATGGTATCGAATTTGAAAAAAGAGATATCTTAGTTTTACATGGAAAGATATACGATATTGGATTAAATCTTAAAGAAATGATAAGAAAAGAAAAAATACTCATAAACAAAGAGTTTGAGATAATAAATGCTAATAACATGTATATTTCTCCTGGATTTATAGATGTTCATACCCATTGTTATAAGAGAAAATTACCTACAGGTATGGATTCTGATTCAATTGGAATTGAAAAAGGCTCAACAGTTATATTTGATGCGGGTACAGCAGGTCCTGTAAATTACTACGATTTTAAGAAAAAATATATGGATGAATGTAAGACTGAAGTGTATTCATTTTTAAATGTAACTAATGAGGGATTAAATATATTGAATGAATCGACATCTTTAGATGTTATAAACTTTGACAACATTGAGTCTATTGTAGAAAAAAACATAGAAAAGATAAAAGGTATAAAAGTAAAAGCAAGTAAATTTCAATCTAGTACAGATGGTATAGACATAATTAAAAAGTCAAAACAAATTGCAGAAAAATTAAATTTACCATTAGTGGTATATATAGGGGAGTATCCATCATATATAGATGAAGTAATGAATATTTTGGGAAGGGGAGATATAGTTACACCTGTATATGGAAATAGCACCAATGGAATATTTAATGAGTCTGGTAACTTGAGAGAATCTGTATTAAGTGCAAAAGATAGAGGAGTATTATTTGATTAAAAAATAGCTATGCATACTCGTGACTTTAGTCATGAGTTAGTAGCTAAAATAGTCAGCATATAAGGAAACTTATATGTAGAGATAGGATAGAACCTATCCAATACTACTTGAATTGCTGGAAACCCCTAAAGCTAACCAAA
>NZ_JAGWCS010000164.1:0-7765 GCF_020657705.1 Clostridioides sp. ZZV15-6598
ATATAAATTAGATTAATAAAATAGTTCGTCAAAATAATTTATTTATTTGAACTTATTGTTTAAGTTTATAAATTTTGTATAAAATAAAATTATGTTATTAATTTTTAGCAATAAAATTTTTACTAGGAGAGATATATGAAAAGAAATAGTATCAATATAGCAGTAACAGCAGTTGTTACATCAATTTATGCAGTTTTAACTTTATCATTAGGATTTATAAGTTATGGGCCAATACAATTTAGGATAGCCGAGATTATGATGCTTCTAGCATTTTTAGATAAGGGATATATAGTAGGTCTTACATTGGGTTGCTTTTTAGCAAATGTAATAGGTCCATATGGTGTACCTGATATAATTTTTGGAACATTTGCCACATTTATAAGTGCAAGTTTAGTCTATATTACTAGAAAGTTAGGAGGTCAAAATAAAAGCACATTAATTATAGCTTCTATATGGCCTACTATCATAAATGCAATTGTAGTTGGACTAATGTTAAATATATTTTTTGGACTTCCTTTAATATTATCGATGATACAAGTAGGTTTTGGAGAATTTGTAGTAGTAACATTGGTAGGAGTACCATTCTTTTGTTTTTTAATGAAGAAATATAGAAATATCATTGACATTAAGTTTTAGAGTGCAGAACATTATTTTGTAGATTAAAAATTAGTGTGGATTAAGAATAGTATTATTATAAGGGGGATTTTATTTGTCAAAGATAAAGAGATTAACTGATGTTTGGACATATATTAATGATAGACAAAAGTTTACAATCAAAGAGTTGTCAGAGAAGTTTAATCTTTCAACTAAAACTATTCAACGATATTTAATAGAATTAAATAAAATGGGACTTCCAATTCAAGCAGAAAAAGGTAGAAATGGAGGTTATAGAGTATTAAATAACAGCTATATACCTCCTGTTGTATTTACAGAAAAAGAAGTTATGTCTATAGTTTTTGCATTTAAGGCACTACAAGTTTACAATTTTTCACACATAAAAAAAGAAATTGATTCTATAATTGAAAAAATAAATTATAATCGTGAGAGTAGTGCAAAAATAGGTATAAACAACATTGAAAAATATATTGAGTTTATAGCTAATTATAAAAATATTGATATCAATATTGTGACTGAATTTTTCAAGGCTTCATCAAACTCTTGTGTTTTAAATATTAAATATAAATCTGGAAATCAGTTGCTAGAGAAAAAAATATGCCCAATAGGTATATATTTAAATGAAGGATTTTGGTTTTCACCAGTGTATGACTATGAAAGTGATAGTATCATAATAATTCGTATAGATAAAGTATTAGAAATTAAAAAAGTAGGAGAATGCAAAAAGGAATATATAAGTTTGAAAAAATGGCTAGATACAGTATATAGTAAGTTAAATGAAAACATATCAATTCTTCAAGAAACTAGTGAAGTCATTCACTTACATATATTACTGACAAAAGAAGGTGTTTCTAAAATAAAGCATGATTTTTTAGATTCTAATGTAGAATTAAATGAAGATGGAAGTGGAGCAATTGATGGATTTATAAAGTATGAAGAAATAGATTGGTGTATATCTACATTATTTTCAATAGGAAAAGATGCTAAAGTTATAGAACCAAAATTTATAAATAAATTGCTTTGTGATAAGGTTAAAGAGTTAAAATATTTTTATGAAGAAAATATGATATAATATTTAAAAATGTTAAAATTAAATAATTATTAAGGAGATTATCTTTAGTTAATAAAAACACAGATAAATATAGTTATTTATAGTAAATTATAGTCAAGAGGTGATTATATGAAAAACAATAACTATAAACCAAAAGAGTTTGCAGAGTTAATTAATATTTCAGTCAGAACTCTGCAACGTTGGGATGTTGAATGGAAATTAAAGGCTTTTAGAACTCCAACAGATAGAAGATACTACACCTATGAACAATATTTAGAATATAAAGGAATACATAAAGAACAAGTAAATAGAAAAATAGTTATTTATACAAGGGTTTCAACTTCTAATCAAAAAGATGATTTAAAAAATCAAGTAGACTTCCTTAGACAATATGCAAATGCTAAAGGAATAATAGTAGATGAAGTTATTGAAGTGGGCTAAACTATAATCGTAAAAAGTGGAATAAGCTAATTGATAGTTGCATGACTAATGAAGTAAATACAATTATTATAACTCATAAAGATAGATTTATTCGATTTGGTTATGAGTGGTTTGAAGGATTTTTAGTTAAGTTTAATGTAAATATTATAGTAGTTAATAACGAAAGTCTTTCACCACAAGAGGAATTAGTTCAAAATATAATTTCGATACTTCATATATTTAGTTGTCGCATATATGGATTAAGAAAGTATAAGAAAAAGATTAGAGAGGGTGAAGAAGTTGAAAAGAGCATACAAGATAGAAATTAATCCTACTCAAGAACAAAAATCTAAAATACATCAAACGATTGGTGTTAGTAGATTTATATATAACTTCTATATTGCTCACAATAAAGAAGTTTATGAGAGTAAAGGTAAATTTATAAGCGGTATGGATTTTTCTAAATGGTTAAATAATGAATATATTCCTAATAATCAAGATATGAAATGGATTAAAGATGTATCTTCTAAGGCTACAAAACAAGCTATTATGAATGGAGATAAAGCCTTTAAAGATTTCTTTAAAAAAACTAAAGGTTTTCCTAAATACAAGAAAAAGAAAAATCAAGATGTTAAAGCGTATTTTCCAAAGAATAACAAAACTGATTGGACTATTGAAAGGCATAGGGTCAAAATACCTACTCTTGGTTGGGTAAGACTAAAAGAATTTGGCTATATACCAACAAATTCAATAGTTAAAAGTGGTACAGTAAGTCAAAAATCTAATAGATACTATGTATCTATATTAGTTGAGGAAGATGATATTCAAGTATCTAAATGTACTAATGAAGGAATAGGTATTGACTTAGGAATTAAAGATTTTGCAATATGTTCAAATGGAAGTAAATTTAAAAATATAAACAAGACTTCAACTATCAAAAAAGTTGAAAAGAAATTAAAAAGAGAACAAAGAAAACTTTCAAGAAAATATGAGAGTTTAAAAGTAAGAAATAAAAATATAAAAGAAGGAGTAGCTACTCGTCAAAATATCCAAAAACAGGTAGGCAAAATACAAAAAATTCATCAAAGATTAGCTAATATAAGAACTGATTATATTAATAAAACAGTATTTTCAATAACAGAGCAAAAGCCAAGCTATATAACTATTGAAGATTTAAATGTTAGTGGAATGATGAAGAATAAGCATTTATCAAAGATGATATCAAATCAAAAGTTCTTTGAATTTAGAACTGAACTAACTGCTAAGTGCAAACAAAATAATATAGAACTTAGAGTAGCTGATAGATGGTATCCATCATCAAAGACTTGTAGCCAATGTGGTAAGGTTAATAAAGGTTTAAAACTTAAAGATAGAGTGTACAAATGTGAATGTGGATTATCTATTGATAGAGATTTAAATGCAAGTCTTAATCTTAAAAATGTTAAAAAATATAAGATAGCTTAAAATCAGAGTGATTAGCCCACAAGTGGCTTAAAAGCACTTATATATGTACGGAGGGCTAACTTCGGAATTTAAGCCTTTGGAGAACTATACCAAATCGTAGTAGCTTAGGCAAGGCGAGGTTCAGTGAAGAAGGAAAAATCTCGATATGGATATATTTGACCATATTTTGAGTAGCAGATACATATTATAATGAAAAATGTTAATAAGAATGCTAAGATAATTGGTATTGGAGTAGAAGGTATTAGTATAATAAATGAAATAGAAGAAAAAGTAAAAATAAATATGGATATAGAAAAAATTACTATGAATCAAGCTGTTGAAAAAGAATATGTTAGAAGTCTTTTAGATGGAGTTGATATATTATTTTTAGCATATTCAACTGAAGATAAACAAAGTAGAGAAGTTATAAAAGCCATTTCATATATGTCTAATGAAAGAAGAATTTTATCTATAGGTATAAATTATTCAGAAGAAGAAAATAAAGATGACTTAGGAATTAATAGAGAATTTAAAGTCAATGAAAATAGTATTTTAAAATTTATTGATTTGATGAATGTCATGATAGAGTCTATTTCAGATTCTTGTATGATAAATATAGATATAACTGATTTAAAGGAAGCTATTATAAGTGATAAAGGGATTAAGTATTCTTTTGAGGAATTTGAAGATTCAAAAAAGCACACTGAAATAGTAGACATTTTATTTGAAAATATGGAATGTTTTGGTGAAGAATTTATTGGGAAAAAAGGTATAGTTTTTGTTGAAGGAAATGATAAATTTTCACTAGTTGAATTAAATGATTTGATGAATAATATTCAAAATAAGGCAGAAGAAAGCTATGAAATGATATTTTCTTTATACTTAAAAGAAAATTTAGATGGAAAGATTAAAGTGGGAATATTATATAATTAATGTATTTTAGATATTAAGGAGAAATATATGTCTGAAAATATAAATGTTACAGAATATTGGTTGATGGAAGAATTTTTTTATCAAGAAACAGATACACCACAAGTTTTTAAAGAAGAAAGCATAATTGCATTGGGATTTGATATAAAAATAAATTTAAAAAAAGTACTTGATATGGGAAAAAAATCCGAAAAATACATCAATGAGAACTGTAATGACAAAGATTTTATAAAAAAATTTATGTCAGTTAAAAAAGGAGATTATTTTCTATATAAGGCATATCAAAATGTAAAAGGAAAAATTAAGTATAGTGTCCTTATTGGCATTGTTGAAGAAAGTTTTGAAAATGGTTATGAATTAAGTCATATTTTGGGTCATACATTACCTGTAAAATGGATGTATACATTTGATACAGTTTTAAATTGTAAAATATATACTAGTGAGTTTTATAAATTAAATAATGAAGATATAAATACATATATAGACATTATTAAATTACAAGATAATAAATCATTAAAAAAAAGAATAGAAGAAAGTGACAATAATAAATGGTACCTAAAAAACTATTATTATATAGATGTAGATAAGTGTGTAGAGAATGAAGAACTGTTTATTCAACCTACTAACTTAGAACAATTAGAAAACTTGAAAAATATAAATACAGATGATTATATTCTAGTATATAATAGCGAAAAAGTAATTTACGAAAATGACCATACAATGAAAAGTTTATTTGGTGTTTGTCAAGTTAAAGAAGGTTTTGATAAAGATAAAATGACTACTTCAGAAGGGGGGTATTTTTTACCTGTAGAATGGATAGAAAATGAAAAAGAGAGTATTGATGGAAATGCATGGGTTATCTTTGAAAATAATAATTTAGTTGAAAAATATATAAAAAGATATACTAACAAAATTCCGTTAAATACCATACTTTATGGTCCACCAGGGACTGGTAAAACATATAACGCAAAACAAATAGTTTATAATTTAATAAATGAAACTAGTTTGAAAAATAATGATTGTACAAGTTATGCAGATTATAAAGAGAATGTAGAATTTTGTACTTTTCATCAATCATATGGATATGAAGAATTTATAGAAGGTCTCAAGTCTGATGGTGAAGGTAATTTTAAGCCAGAAGATGGTATATTGAAGGATATAGCTATAGAAGCATGTTATGATGGGTTGAAACTTGAAAAGAAGCTAAATTTTGAGCTAGAAAAAGATACTTTAACTCTAGAAGATATAAAGTCAAGAAAAAAGATGTTGGTGCTTGATAATATAGAAGATGTTGAAAACTTTAATTTTGAAGAATCAGAAAACTATATTTTAATAATAGATGAAATCAATAGAGGGAACATATCTAAAATATTTGGAGAGTTAATAACATTATTAGAAGATGATAAAAGACTTACGAAATCAAATCAAACTATTGTCAAACTACCATATTCAAAAGAAAAATTTTCTTTACCTCCAAATTTATATATAATTGGTACTATGAATACATCAGACAAATCAATAGCTCTTTTAGATATAGCTTTGAGAAGAAGGTTTGATTTTGAAGAAATTATGCCAGTCTATGATTTACTGCCTGTTGTAGATGGAATAGATGTTAAAAATATGCTATACACAATCAATAAGAGAATAGAGTTTTTATATGATAGAGACCATGTTATTGGACAGGCTTACTTATTAAATGTAGAAAATATTGATGATATAGTAGTAGTGTTCAGAAAAAAAATAATACCACTTCTTCAAGAGTATTTCTATTATGACTCAGAAAAAGTAGGACTTATTTTAGGTGGTATAGGTAAAAATGAAAAGGATAAATATATTGTTTATAAGGAAGAAATCACAGCATCTAAATTATTTAAAAATAATAATTCATCAATAATGGAAAGTAAAGTTAATTATTTTATAAAACGAAATATATCTATTGAGGAGTTAAAAAATATATATGAGTAAAAATATATATGTAAAGGAAACTTATGAATGGATAAAAGTAGGCAATGGTGAAAATGAGCTTACAGAAACTGAATATGAAAGATTACTTAAATATTTGGATAATAATAACGATGTATTGAAGAGTAATATAATAGATATCAGATATAAAAAACTGAGATTCATAAATTATGTAGGTGTTATATGTTTTGAAAATGTAATATTGGAGATACTTCCAAAGCTGTCATTAAGTAATAATATTGTAAAAGATAGAGAAATGCTATTACAAATGCTTTCTACATGTAATAAGATTCCAATTATAATGAACGAAAATACAAAATCAAGTTTAAAAAATTATAATCTCATGAATTTTTTTGTTATGTATTTTATTGAAAGTATGCAAATGCAAATTAAGAGAGGGCTTTATTTTGAATATATAAATAAGATAGATAATTCAAATGTTGTAAAAGGTAAGATATTACTAAGTAAATATGCAAGAGAAAAAAATATATCTCCAATGAAAATAAAATGTGAATATGATGAGTATAGCGAAAATAATTTTTTGAATCAAGTTTTAAAAAAGGCATGTGTATCTATTTTATGTAGAATAGATGATAATTTAATTCAAAATAAGATAAAAAAAATTTTGAGTTATTTTTATAATGTGGATTTAATTTATATAAATAGAGATGAACTATTAGATTATAAATTTTATAAAAATAATGATAGATTTAAAGATTGTTACTCATTGGCCAAACTTATACTTTTAAATTTATCGATGGATAACAGCGAAAATAATCAAGATTCATTTTCTATATTATTTGAAATAAATATTTTATATGAAGAATATATAGGAAACTTAATAAAGAGTATATGGAATAATGAATTTAGAGAAACATATATACAAGATAAAAGTAAATTCCTTTTAAAAAATGAACAAACGGGAAAGAAAACTTTTAATTTAAGGCCTGATATAGTTTTATATGATTCAAAATATGAATCTGAAATCATAATTGATACAAAATGGAAAGCTATTGAAGTGGATTCAAATATTTTCTATAGGTCAAGTGATATATATCAAATGTATGCATATATAACATCTTATGAAAATGCAAAAAGATGTATATTATTATATCCTTGTATCAAAAAAGATAAAAATTACAGCTCATGGAAATTATTGGAGTCATTTAAAGGTAAATTTATAGAAGCAAAAACTGTAAGATTGGATGATATAAAAAACACCATAACTGATTTGAAAAAAATAATTTTTAATTATAAATTTTAAAAATAAGAATTATAAAAATAATAAAAATACATTGTATAAAGCAATAAATAATTTTATAGCATGCAAGAACTATATAAAAG
>NZ_JAGWCS010000165.1:0-7747 GCF_020657705.1 Clostridioides sp. ZZV15-6598
AGCATATATTGAAGAATTAAAAGATAAAAATCCACTATATAAAATGATTAAGTTTTATGAAGACATGGACTTGATTATTATAGAAGGGTATAAAAATTATAGATTTAAAAGATTAGAGGTAACTAGAAAAGATAAGTATAAGGATATTTTATCAAATAAATCTGATTTGATAGGTATTATAAGTGACATAGAATATGATTTAAATATTAAGCAGTTTAGTTTGAATGACTACAAAAATATATCAAAGTACATAGAATCTTGTATAAAAAATAATACTTTAAAATTAAATGATAGTGAAATAAAAAACATATTAAAAGAATAATTTTAAGATATTATTTTGATATAAAATGGTATAATTATTTATATATAAATAAAGATATGAGAAATTTATTTAATTATAAAAATCGTATTTTGAATTATAAAATATTATAGAAATCGTGGGAGGATAATATGAAAAAAATATTAGTAGCATGTGGAGCAGGAATTGCAACATCAACAGTAGTTTGCGACAAAGTAGAAAGATTGGTTAAAGAAAATAACATACAAGCAGAAGTTATACAATGTAAAATCGCTGAATGTGCAACAAAACAAGAAGGTGCTGATTTGATAGTATCTACTACTATATTACCAACAACTTATGATATACCTGCAATAAAAGCAACAGCATACATAACAGGTATAAATACTGCTGCATTAGATAAGAAAATATTGGATGCTTTAAAATAAGTTTTTGAGTTTACAGTTATAAAAAATATTTAGCACTAAATATAGAGTTGTATCTTCGTAAAATTTTATTTACATAGATATGGCTCTTTTTAGGTGTATTTTAAATACGTAATTATATAAAATAAATATTCAATTTCATGAAAAATATTTTTTTGAATTGTAATTTTATAAAAGATTTAAAATTAGTGTTATGTTATACTAATTTAAGGGTATTTTTTAGACGTATTGATAAAGGAGGGGTTTGAAACTTATGATAAAACAATTTGTCAAATATTATAAACCATATAAGAAAATATTTACATTAGACCTTATAGCAGCATTCTTATTTTCTTTATGTGATTTAGTTTATCCTATGATAACTAGAAATATAATGGATGACATTGTTCCAAATAAAAATTTAAGAATGTTAGTAGTTTTTGCAGTTGTACTTATACTTATATTTATAGCAAAAGCAGGACTTAATTATTTTATGCAATATTGGGGACATGTCATTGGTGTAGATATGCAAGCTGATATGAGAAATGAGGTATTTACACACTTGCAGAGGCTTCCAAATACTTATTTTGATAATAACAAATCTGGAGTAACTATGTCTAGAATAGTAAATGACTTAATGGATATAACAGAGCTTGCCCATCATGGTCCTGAAGATTTATTCATTTCTATAGTAATGTTAGTTGGTTCATTCTTTATACTTATAGATATAAATATTCCTCTTACTCTTATAATATTTGCTATATTACCATTTATAATTTGGTTTGCTATAACAAAAAAAGATAAGATGAATGTAGCTTTTATGAAAAGTAGAGTTACTATAGGTGATGTAAATGCAACTTTGGAAAATAGCATAGCTGGAATGAAGGTAACTAAGTCTTTTTGTACTGAAAAAGAAGAATTAAATAAGTTTGTAAGAAGTAATAAATTATTTAGGAGAGCACGACAAGATTCTTATAAAGTAATGGCAGAATATTATTCTGGTATGAACTTATACATGGATATTTTGGAATGGGTAGTTGTTATAGCTGGTGGATACTTTACTTATCTTGGGAAAATTACTTTAGGTGATTTTGCTGCATATATATTATATGTAAAAATGTTTATACAACCTATGAAGAAACTGATAAACTTTACAGAACAATATCAAAATGGTATGACAGGTTTTAAAAGATTCATAGAAATAATGGAACAAGACCATCAAAAAGAAGCTAAAAACCCTGCTGAACTTGAGCATGTAAAGGGTAATATCGAGATAGAAAATATATCTTTTACATATGAAGATGATACTCAAGTATTAGATAATTTAAGTTTGTCTATAGAAGCGGGTAAAACTATAGCTTTAGTAGGACCTTCTGGTGGAGGAAAGACTACCTTATGTAATTTATTGCCAAGGTTTTATGAATTTGATAAAGGTGATATAAAAATTGATGGAAAGAGCATAAGGGATGTAAGTTTAAAATCATTGAGAAAAAATATAGGTATAGTTCAACAAGATGTATTTTTATTTACAGGGACTATAAGAGATAATATTCTCTGTGGAAATCCTAATGCCACAGATGAAGAAATGATTGAGGCTGCAAAAAAAGCTAGAATACACAACTTTGTAGAAACTTTACCGGATGGATATGATACTTATATAGGAGAAAGAGGAGTAAAATTATCTGGCGGACAAAAACAAAGAATTTCAATTTCGAGAATCTTTTTAAAAAATCCTCCAATAATAATATTAGATGAGGCTACTTCTGCTTTAGATAATGTAACAGAAAGAGAAATTCAAGAGTCTTTAGAGGAATTAAGCAAAGATAGAACAAATCTAGTTGTTGCACATAGATTAACTACTATAAAAAATGCTGATGAAATCATAGTGCTGACAGATAAAGGAATTGAAGAAAGAGGCACTCATGAAGAATTAATAAATAAAAATGGCGTATATAGTAGATTACACAATAACTAACATATAAATTAAATCTATAAACATAGAATATATTAAGACTTATAAAACCAATTAATTTTAAATTGATGAGATGTTTTATGAAAAAAATGTATTCTATGTTTTATTTTTTGCAAATTATAATTAATTCTGTTTATGAAAACAGCTATAAATAGGCAATATTCAGGATAACGTTTTTTTATAAAGAATAATTTAGAAAACTAACTTTAATTTATTGAATTTATAGAATTTTATGAAAAAAATCGAATTTTGACTTGAAATGTTTTTCAAAAGTAGTAAAATAATGGATAACTATACATACATTGTATACAAATATATTTATTTATGAGGGGGAATTTTATATGGAGGCAATAACAGCTTTTTGTCTAGTTTTAGTATCACTGACGATAGGAGATGTAGTATCAGCAAAAACTAAAGCTTTTGTTCCATCAGTTTTTGTATCAGCAATTATATTTATAGTAGGATTTTGGACTTTTTTCCCAGAAAATATCGTGGACCTAGCAGCTTTAGGAACACCATTAGCTCAATTAGGTATGCTTTTATTAATAACTCATATGGGTACTATGATGAGTATTAAAGAGCTAGCAGGTCAATGGAAAACAATAGTAATAGCATTAGCAGGAATAGTAGGAATATGTGTAGGAGCTTTAGCATTAGGTACTTTAGTGTTTGGATGGGATACAGCAGTAATAGCTACACCTCCTCTTACTGGAGGATTAGTTGCATCTATAATGATGGCAGATGCTGCTACAGCAAAAGGTCTTGCAAGCTTGGCAGTTTTAGCAATTTTAATGTATGTAGCACAAGGATTTGCAGGTTATCCTATTACAGCATTAATGCTTAAAAAAGAAGGAAAAAGACTTTTATCAGATTTTAGAAGTGGAAAAGTAACTGTAACTAAAGTTGAAGAAGCAACTGAAAAATTACCTGAACAAAAGAGTAAGTTTAAGATAATACCAGATTTACCTGAGAAGTATGACACAACATATATGATAATACTTAGATTAGGACTTGTAGCATGGTTAGCAGTGCAATTTACAAATCTTACACATGAAGTTGTATCAAGATATGTTATCTGTTTGATATTTGGTGTAATAGCATCAGAACTTGGAATAGTTGACAGAAAACCACTTAATAAATCTGGTTCATTTGGATGGTTAATGACATCATTGATGGCTTTTATATTTGCAGGATTAGCAAAAGCTACACCAGCAATGCTTGCTGAAATGGCTGTTCCTCTTGTAGGAATCATAATATTTGGTGTAATAGGTATGGGGATATTCTCTATTATAGTAGGTAAACTTTTGGGTGAAAGTAAAGAAATGGCGTTTTCAGTTTCACTTACAGCACTTTATGGTTTCCCACCAAATTATATATTAACTGAAGAAGCAGTAAAGGCCTTAGCTGAAACTCCAGAAGAAAAAGAATTTTTGATGGATAAAATGCTTCCAAAGATGCTTGTTGGAGGATTTACTACAGTAACAATAGCTTCTGTAGTAATAGCAGGTATTTTTGTAAATCTTATATAAATTTTAATTAATAAACAAGGCATTTAAATAATAAGAAGAATATGTAACACTTGGAGGTCTGGAATGAATATTAAAGAAATAACAAATGGATATAAAGATTATGTAATCAAACTTAGAAGAGAATTTCATGAAAATCCTGAAAAAAGTATGGAAGAATTTAGAACATCAAAAAGAATTAAAGAAGAACTTGATAAGATAGGAGTACCATATGTATCATCTGGAGGGACAGGTGTAGTTGCAACTATAAAAGGGAATCATCCAGGAAAAACTGTGGCACTTAGAGGAGATATGGATGCACTTCAAGTTGTTGAATGTACAGGTGTAGAATATAAATCAAAAAATGAGGGGCTTATGCATGCTTGTGCACATGATGGTCACACATCAATGCTTTTAGGAGCAGCTAAGGTTTTAAATGATATTAAAGATGATATTAAGGGAACTGTGAAATTATTTTTTCAACCAGGAGAAGAAGTAGGTAAAGGTGCAAGAGCTATGATTAAAGATGGTGCTATGGAAGGTGTAGATGGTGTATTTGGAATTCATCTTTGGAGCGATGTAGAGTGTGGGACTGTATCAGTTGAAGAAGGTCCAAGAATGGCTTCTGCTGATTTCTTCAAAATTACTGTAAAAGGTAAGGGTGGTCATGGTTCACTTCCTCATCAAGGGGTTGATGCAGTACTTGCAAGTTCTGCATTAGTTATGAACTTACAATCCATGGTTAGTAGAGAAGTAAGTCCTTTAGAGCCACTAGTTGTAAGTGTTGGAGTTTTAAATTCTGGAACAAGATTTAATGTAATAGCAAGTGAAGCTGTTCTAGAAGGTACGATAAGATTATTTAATCCAGAACTTAGAAAACAAATTCCTACTATTTTAGAACGTATAGCAAAATCTACAGCAGAAGCGTATAGAGCAGAAGCTGAGTTAGAGTACGGATATTTAACACCAGCTGTTATAAATGACAAGGAATGTTCAGAGATAGCTACAGATGCAGTAATTAAGCTATTTGGAAAAGAAAGTATAGCACTATTTGAAAAAGTAACAGGAGCAGAGGATTTTGCTGAGTTTATGAATATTGCACCTGGTGCATTGGCATTTGTAGGGGCTAGAAATGAAGCTAAAGGAGCTTGTTATCCTCACCATCATGGCTGTTTTAATATAGATGAGGATGCCTTAGAGATTGGAACTGCTTTATATGTTCAATATGCAGTAGACTTTTTAAATAAATAATTTTAATATACTATTTTAATATACTATAAAGAAAAAGCAGAGATTGAGTTTATACTCTCTGCTTTTTTATTGTCTATAATTACTATAAATATTGACTATAAAAAAAAGATATGATACTATAAAAGAAAATGATAATCAATATCAATTAAAAAAGAAGGTGATTTAATTGAGTAATATAATGTTTGCGTTTTTAATAACTTTATTTGCTGGCTTGTCTACTGGAATAGGAAGTTGTATAGCATTTTTTGCTAAAAAGACCAACACTAAATTTCTTTCTGTAAGTTTAGGATTTTCTGCTGGTGTTATGATTTATGTATCTATGATAGAAATATTTCCTAAGGCACAAGAGGCTCTAACAAAGTCTATGGGAGAAAAATTAGGAAGTTGGTCAACTGTAATAGCTTTTTTTGCAGGAATGGCTATCATTGCAATTATTGATAAGTTAATTCCTCAAGAAGAAAATCCTCATGATATAAAGAAAATGGAAGATGTGGATGAAAAAAATATACAAAAAAATAAATCTCTCTTAAGAACTGGGATATTTACAGCAATGGCTATAGCAATTCATAATTTTCCAGAAGGATTAGCTACATTTATATCAGCTCTTGATGATGCGACAATAGCAATACCAATAGCTATAGCAATTGCTATACACAATATACCAGAAGGAATCTCTGTATCTGTACCAGTGTATTATGCTACAGGAGATAAAAAGAAAGCTTTCTATTATTCTTTTTTATCTGGAATGTCAGAACCTTTAGGAGCAATTATTGGTTATGTACTTCTTAGAAATTTTCTAAATGATACAACACTTGGAATTGTGTTTGCCATTGTTGGAGGTATTATGGTATTTATATCACTTGATGAACTACTACCATCAGCTAGAGAATATGGCGAACATCATTTATCAATTTATGGATTAATTGCAGGAATGGTTGTTATGGCTATTAGTTTATTGCTATTTAAATAGATTTTTAGATATCTAATTGTAACCTAAAATTAATATCAAAATGATATAATTATTAAAACAGATTATCATATGTCAAAATATCATTTTGGAGGTGAATCTTATGGAAAAGAAAATGAAATTTAAATTTGATTGGTATAGTTCACCTGACAGGATAGAAGAATGGTTAGAAGAGATGGAAGAACAAGGATATAATTTATATAAGATAAGTAAACTTGGAGGAATTTTTCATTTTTATAAAGGAACTCCAAGAAAAATAAAATACGCTATTGATTATTATTATGATGCTGAGGAAGATTATTTTAATAAACATAGGTCTAGAGGATGGAATCTTATATTTAGAAGCATTGGTAGTTTTGTAGGTACATCTTCATGGTATGTATGGACTAAAGCATATGAAGATGTACCTCCTAAATTATATAGTGATTTAGATAAAAAAGATAAAGTAAAATCAATTTTATTCATGAATTTATTTTTATTTACTATTTTAGTAGCTATTTTTATATATTTATTGTTCACTGAAATAAGAAATTTATTTAATGGTTATGGAGTAGATATTTGTACTATCGCATTGCAAATTATGTTATTAATTTTGTATTTGGTACAATTATATAAAAGAATAATGTATTACTTAAGGATTAAAAATTTAAATAAGTAAAGGGAGAAGTGTCTCGAAATAATTTTGAAAAATTATTTTGAGACACTTTTTTTATCAATAAGTGTTATTCTTTATATATATTTATATCAATTATAACCTTTTAGATTTTATTTGAATCTTGAGTATTGATAAGAATAATTTAAAAATGTTATTCTAAGGTATCAGATATTTAAAATCATATTTAAATATCTCAATAAAAAAATTCTAATAGTGTGTAATAAGAAAGTGCATAAGGAGGAACTTATGGTTAGGATTGCAATTTGTGAAGATGAAAAAGAAACACAATGTTTAATAGAAGAATATCTTGATAATATATTAAAAACTATGAATATAGAATATGAAGTACAAAAATATAGTTCTGGAGAAGATTTACTTGAAGGAAGCTTAAAAGATATAGATATACTGCTTCTTGATATACTAATGGAGCAAATGAACGGAATGGATACTGCAAGAAAGATTAGAGAAGTAGATAATAAAATGGAGATAATATTTATAACTTCTTTAATAGATTATGTGCAAGAAGGATATGAAGTAAGAGCTTATAGATATTTGTTAAAACCCATAGAATTAGAGGAATTAAAAAAACATATATTAGCTTGTATTAAAGATATTGAAACAAATAAAAGTAATTACGTTGTAATAAAGAACAAGTCTAATACATACAAGATTTATTTAAATGAAATAAAATATAT
>NZ_JAGWCS010000166.1:0-7680 GCF_020657705.1 Clostridioides sp. ZZV15-6598
CTCCTATTTTTAATTATTTTTATGTGTATTCATAATAATTATTAACTTTATAAATTAATATTATTATAAATTATTACATAAGTAAATAAATCTTTAGAAAATATAAAAATTTTATATAAAAATTCAAATAATTAATGAATATTAAAAATTTTAGATATATAATAAAATAAGAGTATATTTTAGTTTATATAAAAGCTGGTATTGCAATAGATTAAAGCCTTATACACGTTTAGTTTTTAAAGAAATCTGAGTTATTATGAAAACCTAGGTTAATTTATTAAACAAATAATTGAATAAAAAAAATTTATTATGTATTTATAAAATTTTTGTTACAAATTTGGCATAATATAGTATACTTTAAGTGTGTATTAGGTTAAATCTATAACAAATTATACGTATAATATAGGTTTTAATATTTGTTGGATTTTAAAAGTAATTTGTTAATATCAACTATTTGTAATTTGGGCAGTTATAATTATTTTACAGGGGGGATGTCCAATACAAAACATTTAATCAAGAACTAATATTGTATTATAATTAGAGTTATAGTTTTGTGTGTTTATGTTTTAATTAAATTTAAAGTGGGAAAAATATATTTGTTAGAATGGAGAATAGCGAGATGAGTAATAAAATAGTTAGTAAGAGACAATTAACAGATAGTATTTATTTGATGGAAATAGAGGCTCCTAGAGTTGCAAAATCTTCTCAGCCTGGTCAATTTATAATAATTAAAAATGACGAAAAGGGAGAAAGAATTCCTCTTACAATAGCTGATTATGATAGAGAAAAAGGAACAGTAACTATCGTATTCCAAACAGTTGGTGCTTCAACTAAAAAATTAGCAATGTTTGAAGAAAACGATTTTGTAATGGATTTTGTAGGACCACTAGGACAAGCAAGTGAATTCATACATGAAGATATAGAAGAATTAAAAAATAAAAAAATCCTATTTGTAGCTGGTGGAGTAGGTTCTGCTCCAGTGTATCCACAAGTTAAATGGTTTAAAGATAATGGATTAGATGTAGATGTAATAATTGGTGCAAGAACTAAAGAATTAATCATATTAGAAGACGATATGAGAAAAGTAGCTAAAAATGTATACATATCAACAGATGATGGAACATATGGATTTGATGGAAGAGTTACAGATCTATTAAAAGATTTAGTTGATAATCAAGGTAAAAAATATGACCAAGCAATAGTAATTGGACCAATGATAATGATGAAATTTATGTGCCAATTGACTAAAGAATTAAACATACCTACTGTAGTAAGTTTAAATACAATAATGATTGATGGAACAGGTATGTGTGGTGGTTGTAGAGTTAGTGTTGGAGATGAAACTAAGTTTGCATGTGTAGATGGTCCTGAATTTGATGGACATTTAGTTGATTTTGACCAAGCAATGAGAAGACAATCTATGTACAAAACTCAAGAAGGAAGAGCTATGCTAAAACTTGAAGAAGGCGATAGTCATCATCATAGTAATTGTGGATGTGGAGGTAACAAATAATGGATGCTAAAAAAGTAAAAGTACCAGTTAGAGAACAAGAACCTGCTGTAAGAGCAACAAATTTTGATGAAGTATGTTTAGGATACAATAAAGAAGAAGCTATAGAAGAAGCTAATAGATGTCTAGGATGTAAAAAACCAAAATGTGTAGGTGGATGTCCAGTAGGAATTGATATCCCAGGATTTATAACAAAAGTTAAAGAAGATGATATAGAAGGTGCTGCTAAAGTAATAGCTAAGAGTAGTTCGCTACCTGCTGTGTGTGGTAGAGTATGCCCACAAGAAAGTCAATGTGAAGGTGTATGTATACTTGGAATAAAATCAGATGCAGTATCAATTGGAAAATTAGAAAGATTTGTAGCAGATTGGTCAAAAGAAAATGATATAAACTTATCTGATACAGAACCTAAGAAAAATCAAAAAGTAGCTGTAATAGGAAGTGGACCAGCAGGTCTTGCTTGTGCTGGTGATTTAGCTAAAAAAGGGTATGATGTAACAATATTTGAAGCAATGCATGAACCAGGTGGAGTTTTAACTTATGGAATACCTGAATTTAGACTTCCAAAACAAGCTGTTGTTCAACCTGAAATAGATAATATAAGAAAATTAGGTGTAAAAATAGAAACTAATGTAATTGTTGGTAAAACAATAACAGTAGATGAACTTATAGAAGATGAAGGATTTGAAGCTATATTCATAGGTTCAGGAGCTGGTCTTCCAATGTTTATGAATATACCAGGAGAAAATGCAAATGGAGTATTTTCTGCAAATGAGTTTTTAACTAGAGTAAACTTAATGAAAGCTTACAGAGATGATTATGATACACCTATTAGTTCTGGTAAAAAAGTTGCTGTAGTTGGTGGTGGAAATGTTGCTATGGATGCTGCTAGAACTGCACTAAGATTAGGTTCAGAATCCTATATAGTTTATAGAAGAAGTGAAAAAGAGCTTCCAGCAAGAGCTGAGGAAGTACATCATGCAAAAGAAGAAGGAATTATATTTAACACATTGACAAATCCTAAAGAAATTTTAGTAGATGAAAATGGATATGTTAAAGGAATGGTTTGTATAAGAATGGAATTAGGAGAACCAGATGATTCTGGAAGAAGAAGACCTATAGAAATAGAAGGTTCTGAATTTGTACTTGATGTAGATACAGTTATCATGTCACTTGGAACAAGTCCAAATCCATTAATATCTTCTACAACAAAGAGTCTTGATATAAATAAGAGAAGATGCTTAATAACAGATGAAAGTGGTCAAACTTCTAAAGAAGGTGTATTTGCAGGTGGAGATGCTGTTACTGGAGCAGCAACAGTAATATCTGCAATGGGTGCTGGTAAAACTGCAGCAGCTTCAATAGATGAATATTTAAAAGCAAAAGTTAATGCTTAATTTACAAATTAAATATACCAAGTTAGAATAATTTCTAGCTTGGTATTTTTTTTGGAAATTATATAATAAAGTCACAGTTATTATTGTAATATTTGCTACGAAACAACATAATTTTGCTTAATTATGGTAAAATAATATCGAATAAAGATTTTATAAGGGGGTAATAATGTGTGGTTGGCAGAATCAGAGTTATCAAACTTGACATTAGAACTTATACCTAAAAAGAATATTTTGGATATAACTGTTACATATATTGGTACAACAGATATTGAAAATGTAAGCATTT
Organism: Clostridioides sp. ZZV15-6598; assembly: GCF_020657705.1. NCBI lineage: Bacteria > Bacillati > Bacillota > Clostridia > Peptostreptococcales > Peptostreptococcaceae > Clostridioides > Clostridioides sp. ZZV15-6598. The sequence continues at coordinate 3,194 of NZ_JAGWCS010000166.1, forward strand.
TAGATGAAGCAAGTACAAATTACTTAAAAAATAATATTCCATCATTAGAATATAGTCCATTCCTATATAAAATTGAAAAATCAAATGTGCCAGTTTTAAATTATGAATCCTTTATACAGGATTCATATAAATTTAAAGAAAGAATACTTTTGGATTATTCACATAGAGTAATGTCACAAGTTATTAAAAAGCCGACTGAGTATGTATTACAATAGTATAATTAATGGTGTTTAAATATGAGAAAAAGAGAAAAAATATTTGATGGATTAGTTTTTAGGTATATATTAATTTTATTGATGTTATTAATTTTAATTGATTTTACAAGTACAATTATATATGCAAGTAATTCTATGGAGGTTGCTTCTAAAAATATGATTGAAGCCTCAAAAAGAGAATTAGAAAATTATTTAAGTGTCAATGCATCCTTATTAAAAGCTCTTAGTAAAGATGATAGATTTTCTAATGACAAAATCTCTCTAATTGAAAAAGGCAAGCTATTAAGACCTTATCAAAAACAATATAACCTTTTTATGCTTGGAATAACTGATGCACAAGGGAATACTTCAAGTACATATAGAGAAAGGATTGGGACAATAAAAGACCGAACACATTTTCAGAAAGTATTAGAAACAAAAAGAATGGTGATTTCTGACATTACAGTTAGTAAGGTTACAGGGGATAAAGTATTTATTATATGTGTACCTATTATAAAAAATGATGAAGTAACTGGAACTATTTTTGCTTCATTTTATTTTCAAGATGTAAATAAGATAGTAAGTAGAAGTAATTCTGATGATTCTATTAAATTTTTAATGGTAGATAAAAACTATACCATTATTTCTCATCAAAATAAAGACTATGTATATAATAAGACAAATATATTTAATGTAGAAGGAAATATTATAGGGACCAGTAAAAATGAAATTTTAAAAAATATAGATGAGAAACGTCAAGGTGGGTTTTTATCATGGGATGATTGGAAGTTGTATAGTGCAAGATATACGAGTATCAAAGGAACTGATTGGACGTTAATTTCAAGTTGTGATGTTTTTAAGAACTTTAAAAGCTTGATAATTGATTTTATAATCAAGTTATTTTTCTATGTATTAATATTTTTGATATTGTGGAAATTAAGTAATGTTACACTAATAGAACAACTTAAAAAGTTAGCTTATTATGACTCCTTAAGTGGAATAAAAAACAAAGAAAAATTTAAAAAAGATTCTATATATATTTTACATAATTATTATAAGGATGATTTTTACTTAGTTCAATTAGATGTTAATAAATTTAAATACATAAATGAGATGTTTGGTTATGCTGAAGGAAATAAGATATTAGTACATATTGCAAATGTTTTAAAACACAATACAAACAAATATGAACTTTGTGCTAGAATGGATAATGACCATTTTATATTATTGCTTTCTTGCAATACTGATGCTGACCTTTTAAATAGACTATCTAAAATAAATAATGAAATATGCAATTTAAGTACTAGTAATTCGTCAAAATATAAAATTGTTATGTCAAGTGGTATATATAAGATAAATATAAATGATGATATACAAAAAATTGACTTGTTAATTGATAGAGCAAATATTGCTGCAAAAACAAAAAAAGAGAAGTATGAGCATTCATATTCATTTTTTAATGAAGATACAAGAAATCGATTATATAGAGAAAAGAAATTGGAAGATAGTATGAATAAAGCTTTAGAAAAAGGAGAGTTTGTAGTATATTATCAACCAAAATACAGTTTAAATGATGGAAATGAAATTGAGGGAGCAGAAGCTCTAATAAGATGGAATAATTCAGACATAGGATTTATTTCACCTGTAGATTTTGTACCTTTATTTGAAAGAAATGGTTTCATTGTAAATATTGATATGTTTGTATTTGAAGAAGTATGTAAGACCTTGAGAAAGTGGCTAAACAAAGGTTATAACCCTGTGCCAATCTCTGTGAATATATCTAGAGTTCATTTACATAGAGATAATTTTATAGAGAATATTACTGAATTGATAAATAAGTATAATATATCTCCTAAGTTTATAGAACTTGAATTAACAGAAAGTATTGTATTTGATAATTTAAATATATTGATTGATATAATTAAGAGGCTTAAAAAGATAGGATTTCTTATATCAATGGATGATTTTGGCTCAGGATATTCATCCTTGAATCTGTTAAAGGACCTTCCTTTTGATATTTTAAAATTAGATAGAGGTTTTCTAATTGAAACAACAGATACAAAACGTGGAAAAATTATTATCTCTAAGATAGTAGAAATGTCAAAAGCGATTAATATTAAAGTTATATGTGAAGGTGTAGAAACCAATGAGCAAGTAGAGTTTTTAAAAGAAATAGGATGCGACAAGGCTCAAGGTTATTTATTTGCTAAACCGATGGTGCTTAGTGAATTTGAAAAGCTTCTAAAATTTTAGTTAAATTAATTATTAATACTGATTAGTTTGTTTATACCCTAATAACTAACTTACAAATATGTAAGTTAATTGTTAGGGTATTTTTATGGTTAAAATGATATATTCACGATAATATATTACTGTAGTAAAAATAAAAAAGTAATGGAGAATATAAAATGAACATATTAAGTATTAAAAATATATCAAAAACATATTATGGAAAAGTTCCATATAAAGCATTAGATAGTATTAATTTAAATATAGAAAAAGGCGAATTTGTAGCTGTTATGGGTCCATCTGGAAGTGGCAAATCTACTCTTTTAAATATAATATCTACAATTGATAAGCAGAGTGAAGGTCAAGTCATATTAAATGGACAGGATACAAGTAAATTAGAAGGAGAAAAATTAGCTGAATTTAGAAGAAAAGAACTTGGTTTTGTATTTCAGAATTTTAATTTGATTGATACTTTGACAGTTGGTGAAAATATAATGTTGCCACTTACACTAGATGGTAGAAATGTTAAAAAAATGAACAGTGAAACTAAAAATATATCTGAATTTTTAGGTATTGATAAAATTTTAGATAGAAGAACTTATGAGATTTCAGGAGGACAAGCTCAAAGGTGTGCAATTGCTAGAGCAATTATAAATAGGCCATCATTACTTCTTGCAGATGAACCAACAGGAAATCTTGATTCGAAATCCACTAATGATGTTTTAGAGTTATTTACTAAGATAAACAGAGAACAAAATGTAACTACACTTATGGTAACTCATGAAGCATATAGTGCAAGCCATTCAGATAGAGTCGTTTTTATAAAGGATGGATGTATATATACAGAGATAAAGAAATCAGGCACAAATACTTCTTTTTACAATAAAATACTATCTGTCTTGTCTCAAATAGGGGGTGTAAGGTAGTGACTTTTGGAAGATTTGCTTATAATAATATAATTAGAAATTTTAGAGCATATTTAGCGTATTTTTTAAGTTCAATTTTTTCTATAATGATATTTTTTGTATTTGCAGTATCTATGTTTCATCCAATTATAACGGATTCTGGAATCCAAAGTGGTTCTACTGCATTTATGGCTCTTATGATTTCAGAATTAATAATATTAGGATTTAGTCTGCTTTTTATATTGTATTCTTTAGGAAATTTCTTAAAATCTAGATTAAGGGATTTTGGAGTTATGATGATAATTGGAATGAGTAATAAACAACTGAAAAGATTGATATTGATTGAAAATTTAATGATAGGATTATTAGCAATAATATTAGGAATACTTTTAGGGCTATCCATGTCTAAGTTATTTTTATTGTATTTAGGTAAAGTATTTTATATGAACTTGACAGAAAGTTACTTTCCAATAAAAGCGATACTAATGACAGTTATATCTTTTATGTTGTTGTTTTTAATAACAGGACCACTTAGCTTAAAATTGTTAAATAAAAATAATGTTTTTGAACTTTTAGTAGGTACAAAGAAACCTAAAAAAGATATAAAACCTTCAAAATTATTTGGAGTAATTGGTATAGTATGTCTTATGATAGGATATGTTATGATACTATTTGGTAATAAGTTAAATATAAATGGTGGTATGTACATGATAGCAATGTTGATTACTCTAGGAACGTTTTTATTTTTTTCTCAGTTTAGCATTTTAATATTAAAGCATATGAAAAATAAAGAGAAGTTTTATAAAAATAAAATAAATATGTTACTTATAAGTAATTTAGTATATAAGATGAAAGATAATTCTAGATTATTGTTTTTAATGACAATACTTTTATCTGGCACTTTAGTAGCATTTACAACAACTTCAACGCTTGTAACTTCGCAAGGTAAATCATCTAAAGATAATTTTCCAATGGTTTACTCATATTTCTCAGAAGATGATAATAATAAAGAATATGAAGAATTAGAAGAAATTAGAAATACAATAAAAGAATATGATTATAAGGAATTAAGTTTTTCTATGCTTGAATATAATAATGAAGTATTATTAAGTATAAATAATTATAATAAATTATCAAAACAATTGGGATTAGATAAAAT
>NZ_JAGWCS010000167.1:0-7638 GCF_020657705.1 Clostridioides sp. ZZV15-6598
TAGTATAATATATCTAATATTATACTACTGCTATTTCTGCTTTTATGAATATTATTTAATTTTCAAATTCTATTTTCCAGTTGAAGTAGCCAGTATCTGGATTTTTATTGTATTTTAATGTAGCATCAAATTTGTTTCCATTTTTAGAAGTTAAAGACTTTACTTTAGTCTCGCCTTTTTTTAAAATATTTTTGACCATAGTCTTATTAACTTTCTTTTTATAAAGACTTAAGTATTTGTCATTTTTCCAAATAACAAATTTACACTCTTTATGATTTTTACAAGCAAATCCTTTATCAAACTCAAGGACATCACCTTGACAAATAGGGCATTTACCAAGAGAGGTATCTTCATTATTACTTTTATTTTCTTTTTTAATATCTGTATCCTTTGATACAGCAATTTCCTTTTCAGAATTAGCTAAACTTTTTTTTGAGCTATTTTTTGAATCTTTTCCTTTTGCCTTAGTAAATTTTTTAGTTTTTGAATCAAAAGTATAAGTTTCTGTATTTATGTTTTTTGAAGCATCCTGTTTTATGATATTAACATTTTGATAGATAAAACTAATAATATGAGTAAGATATTCTTTTCTAGTGTATTTACCTTTTTGAATATCACTTAAACTTTTTTCAAGTTTACCAGTGTAATCCACATCAAATAAATCCTTAACAGGAAAAATTTCAACTAAATTTTTTCCAAGGTCTGTTATAAAGTAAGATTTGCCTTTTTTCTTTACATAGCCCACCTGACTTATTTTTTTTAGTACATCAGCACGTGTGGCTGATGTTCCTATTGAATATCCTGAAAGCACAGTTGTATCTTCTTCAGGTACATTTTTGCCACAATTTTTCATAGCTTTTAAAAGTGTATCTTCAGTATATGATTTAGGAGGTGTTGTTTGTTTAGTTAATGGCTTTATCTCTAAGACATCAACAGTGTCATCCTTGTTTACAAATGGAAGTAAATCGTTTTTTTCTTCCTTATTATATACCTCAAGGTATCCCTTTGACTTAAGTACTTTTCCTTTTGTTAAAAAAGTGCAATCATCTACTTTAGTTTTAATTTCTGTATTCTCATATTCAGCAGGAGGCATAAAATTTGCTACAAATCTATCTTTTATAGCATCATAAACTAATTGCTCATCTTTAGATAAATTTTTTGGAATTATATAAGTAGGAATTATAGCACTATGCGAATCTACTTTAGATGAATCAAAGACCCTTTTTGTTTTAGAAAATTTAATTTTATTTTCGTATTCAAGACCAACTTTTAATTTTTCTAAGGTCTGAGAAGCTTTTGAAGCTAAACTTTCTTCTAAAAAAATAGAATCGGTTCTTGGATAAGTTATATACCCACCTTTACCATTACCTTCATAAAGAGATTGACAGACATTTAAAACCTTATCAGAGGTAAAATTAGAGTACTTAGAAGTTATATATCCTTGAAGTGATGTTAAACTAAAAAGTTTTGGTGCATACTCTTTTGACATAGTAACTTTTTTATCTAGTATTTTACCAGTTTGAGATGTAATTGAATCTATGATTTTATTTGCATCTTCAAGTGTGTCAAATTTACTTTCTTTACCTTTAATATATTTACCTTTATATTCACCGTTTTCAGCTTTAAAATGACCTTCTACTTCATAATAAGTTTTGGGAACAAAATTCAGTATTTCCATATCCCTATCATAGACTAATTTAACTGTTGGAAGAATTACTCTGCCTATATTTAGTAATTTTCCATTTCCATATTTTAATGTAGCAACAGAAGTGAAGTTTATGCCAATTAGCCAATCAGTAATAAGCCTTGTATATCCAGCAGCTTGAAGATTTCTCATTTCATCTTCATCTTTTAAGTTTTTTATACCTCTTGTAATGTCCTCTGGAGTCCATTCATTTACCAAAATTCTTTTTACTGGTTTTTTATTTTTTGCAAGTAAAAATATTAAAAATGCTATAAGTTCTCCCTCTCTGTCATTATCGGTGGCATTTATTACATATTCCACATCTTTTCTGTTTAAAAGTTTTTTTACAGTATTGAATTGTTTAGTTTTGGAACTATCAATTTTGAATTTAAACTTATTTTCAGGCACAAAAGGAAAATTATTCATTTTCCAAGAGCCAGAATACTTATCTTTATCATAATCTTTCATATCATATAATGATACTAAGTGTCCAACTGCATAAGTAATTATATAATCATTTCCTTCAAAGTAACCATCTTGTCTAGTCTTTGCACCTAAAAACGATGCTATAGTTTTTGCAACGGATGGCTTCTCAGCAAGTACAAGTTTCATAAAAAATCCTCCTTTAAAACACTAATAATTATATTACCACAAAAAAATAAAAAACTTCAAGAGGTCGAAATTTAAGTTATAATATTTATAGGAAATTGAAAGGAGATATAAAATGTACAATTTAAAAGTAAAAAAATTAAATGATGACGCTATAATACCTAATTTTGCTCACAAAGGTGATGCTGGTATGGATTTGTATTCTATAGAGGAGGTTGTAATACCTTCTGGAGAGACTAAACTTATTAAAACTGGAATATGTATAGAACTTCCTGCTATGACAGAAGCACAAGTAAGACCTAGAAGTGGACTTGCTTTAAAACATTCAATTACTGTATTAAATACACCAGGAACTATTGATGAAGGATATAGAGGAGAGCTTAAAATCATATTAATAAATCATGGAAAAAATGATTTTAAAGTTGAAAAACATATGAAGATTGCTCAGATGGTAGTAAAACCTATATACGAGATTAATATAGAAGAAGTTAAGGAATTAAGTGATTCTGAAAGAGGAAAAGGTGGATTTGGTTCAACAGGATTCTAAAAGTTACAAAAAAGTTAAAAAATATAAAATTATTTAATAGGATATAAATTGGCTATATAACTGAGTTTTAAGCTCTTTATGATTAAAAAATATTTATGGCAATTTATGGTATAGAATTATTACTATAGACAAATAGTTACAAATTTGTAATAATATTAATATAAAAGAAATAATTGATATTTAAAAATAGTGTCAATTATTTCTTTTATGTTAGAAATAAAAAATAAATCTACTAGAAAAGAGGAGATGAGTGGAAAGTTATGAATTTTAATCAAAAGAGAGTAGCAGCCAGTATAATGGCCACCGCGATAATAATGCCTACAATGGGGAATTTAGCATATGCTAATGAGTCTGAAATAGAAAGTTCAACTGTAGAAAGTAGAACAATAACAGGGAATGCAGTAAATTTTAGAAAAGGACCAGGTACAAATAATGCATCGATAGGAAAGTTCTACAAAGGTGATAAAGTTGAGTACATAGGAAAAGATGGTTCTTGGGTAAAAGTTAAATATAATGGGAATACAGGTTATGTACATGAAAACTATGTATCAATAAATAGCCTAGGAAATAGTAATGAAAGTAATGATGCTTCAGTAAAATCAACAAAAGTTGTTACAGCAAAGGGATTAAATTTTAGAACAGGTCCAAGTACAGGAAGTTCTAAAATATCTACTTTGGGATATGGTACTGAAGTTGGATACATATCTGAGTCAAATGGATGGTCAAAAATAAGTTCTAATGGTAGAGTAGGTTATGTTTCAAGTAAATATTTAGGAACTAACTTAAGTGATTCTTCAAATGGAAATTCTGGAAACAGTTCAAGTGATCTTGTAAAGGATACAAAAGTTGTAACAGCAAAATCATTAAACCTTAGAACAGGACCAGGAACAGGACACTCTAAAGTGGCTACATTAAGTTATGGTACTGAAGTTGGAAGTATTTCAGAAAATGGAGGATGGACAAAAGTAAATCACGATGACCAAACAGGATATGTATCAAGTCAATATCTTGGTGAAAAAGGTTCTGTTGATACTTCAAGTCCGTCTGATTCAACTAATTCTCCAAGTCAGGGAGCTGATAGTGTAATAAGCTTTGCAAAGACACTACTTGGAAAACCATATGTATGGGGAGCGGAAGGTCCAAATAGTTTTGACTGTTCTGGATTTACACAATACGTTATGAAAAAATCTGCTGGAGTTAGTATACCAAGAGTATCTAGAGACCAAAGTAAGTATGGAGCATATGTAAACAGAGGAGACCTTAGAAGCGGAGATTTAATATTTTTTGATACAGAAGGTTCGAATAATGGTTCTGTAAGCCATGTTGGAATCTATATGGGAAATGGAGAGATGATACACGCATCTTCAGGTTCATCAAAAAAAGTAACAATATCTAATATAAATAGTAGTTACTATTCAAGTAGATATGTAAATGCAAGAAGAGTTTTATAATAATTTAAATTTAATGATAAAACTTTATAAATAGATATTTCTTTATTGCTTATAAAAAAAGCAGGTATGATGTCAATAGTATTGTAGACTACTATCTATATTACTGTTGATTTAGTACCTGCTTTTTGTTGTTTATTTATTCTATCTGCGTATAGAAAATGGACAGTTCTTTATAGTTTTTTATATCTTTAAGTGGATTTAAGTGAAAAAAGTAAGTTAGTAAATTAGTAAATAATTGTAGTTTTATATATAAACAAGAATTTTAGAATATTTTTTGACATTCTTCTAATTCATAAGCATCCATTAAAGCCTCACCAAATCTTTGATAGTGAATTATTTCTCTTTGACCTAAGAATTTTAGTACGTTTATAACATCAACATCATCTGTTAAGTTTATAAGTTGATAATATGTTGCAAGTGCTTTTTGTTCAGCAGCCATATCTTCATGTAAATCAGTTACTGGATTTGACATAACAGCTATAGGTCTTACATCAAATGGGACTCCATTTGCATCTGTTGGATAAATTCCATATCCATTTTGAGCATAGTTTGAGCCAAGGCCAGCAGCTTTTAATTCTTCTGGAGTTACATCAGAAGTCAACTGATAAACCATAGTACATATAAGCTCAACATGAGCTAGTTCTTCTGTACCAATATCTGTTAAAAGTGCACGCATATTACCAGTAGGCATTGTGTATCTTTGACTCAAATATCTTAAAGATGCAGCAAGCTCTCCGTTTGGTCCGCCAAATTGAGTTATAAGAAACTTAGCCATTCTTGGGTCACAAGTTTTTATATTAACTGGGTGTTGTAAAGTTTTTTGATATATCCACATGAATTTTCAATCCTCCAATACTTGATGTCTAATAATTAAATTCTCTGTCCCAAGGCCAAGGTTGCTCAGCCCATTGCCAAGGGCATCTACTTGGAGCATACCCAAAGTTAGTTAAAGGACCATATTTATTTTCGTAAGCATATCTAGCCTGTGCAAACTGGTTACATAATGAATTATAAGTGTTGATAGCATTCTTATCATCTGGATGAGTGTCTAAATACAAGTTCATATCAACACATGCAAAAGATGTTTCCTGAATTTTTCTCATAAGTTCAGCTCTAGATGAATCTTTCATTATCTTCTACCTCCTCTTAATTTTTTTGGCTTAGCATATAATTCCTTGTTATACATTTCAGATTCTAATAAATTTAGTTCTGGAAATATAGTTCCGAATTTTAATGCATCAGAAAGGCAGTACATTTCTGTGAAAATTTGATTATTAACATATGGTCTAGCTAAAGATGAACCACAATTCTTTTTAATATCTCTAGTTTTATTTTCCAAGATGAAAACCTCCTTGTTGTAAATAGATAGGTAAGTCTATCTAGTGTATAATATTCATCCATTTAAAAATCGTTACTCATAATAAAATATTAAATGAGAAAAATAAAAAAGATAATAAAAGAAAGGCATTATTTATGTTATTATAAGTTTATGTGTTATTGTAAACTATAAAGTATTTATTAAAATTAAAGTAAAAATTATAGTATTTTATAGAAGTAGGTAGACTTTTTTGTAAAATATTATTAACATAAATATACGAGGTGATTAAATGAGTGAGCTATCAGGAAAAGGCTGTGAAATTATAGTTCCTTTTGAGGAAAGACTTTCACTAAGAGATATAGAAAAAAGTATTATAAAAAAATATAGAAAACATTTATGGTCTAAGTTTATAAAGGCAATAAGAGATTATAAATTAGTTGAAGAAGGGGATAAAATAGCTGTAGCAATATCTGGAGGAAAAGATAGTATTCTTATGGCTAAAATGTTTCAAGAATTAAAGAGACATGGACAAGTTAATTTTGATGTTGAATTTATTGCTATGGACCCTGGATACCATGCAAATATAAGGCAATTACTTGTAGATAATTGTGAGTATTTAAACATACCAATACATTTATTTGATTCAAGAATATTTGAAATAGCTGATGAAATTGCAAAAGATTATCCATGTTATATGTGTGCAAGAATGAGAAGGGGAGCATTATATTCAAAAGCAGAAGAATTAGGATGTAATAAACTTGCATTAGGTCATCATTATGATGATGTAATAGAAACAACTATGCTTAATTTGTTGTGTGCAGGAAATTTTAAAACTATGCTTCCTAAGCTTAATTCTACTAATTTTGAAGGAATAAAAATTATAAGACCACTTTATTATATAAGAGAAGAACATATTATAAGATTTATCCAAAACAGTGGTATATGGCCTTTAAATTGTGCATGTATGGTTGCTGCTAAAAAAACTGGAAATAAAAGATATGAGATAAAAGATTTAATAAAAAGTTTAGAGCCAAATTTTAAAAATGTAGAAAAGTCCATATTTAAAGCAGCAGAAAATGTAAATCTTGATTCAGTACTAGGGTGGCAAAAAGATGGGGAGAAACATTCTTTCTTAGAAAATTATGAATAAAAGTAATTAAAAGAATCACTATAAACAATTGGAAAGGGTGTTTATATTGAAAAGAGTATATATAGATTTTGAGATGAATATGCCAAATTCTAAATCAAAGAGAGATATATTAAATTCAGATATAATTGCAATTGGAGCAGTTATGTATGATGAAAAGACAAAAAATATTGATAAGTTTAAATCTTTAATAAAGCCAGTAAGTAATGCCCAGTTATATCCTCATATACAAGAGTTGACTCATATATCTTCAGAAGAATTAAAATATGCACCAAGCTATGAAGAGGTCATGAGAAAGTTTAAAAAGTGGTTAGGCATATTTTCTGAGATTGAAGGAATATATACTTTTGGTAATTTAGATTTAACATGTTTCAATAACACTGACATGAGAAGTTCTAAAAAAAACAATCATCCAAGGTTCGTAAACAACATTAGAGAGTTATTTGTGGATATAAAAGAGAAATATATAGAGTGTGGTATAAAATGTATGAACTATATATCACTAAAAAACTTACTTGAATTTGCTAACTTAGAGTTTAGTGGAGATGCGCATGACCCATTAAATGATGCATATAATTTATTTATTTTAGATGAGGCAATTACAAATAATGTAGATATACAAGATATTTTAATAATGCTAGATATAATAAGACCTCCGTTTAATAACATAAATCCAGATTTAAATGATTGCTTTGATAAATTTAAAAAGTCATTTTATAAAAAAGAAGGAAATTATGATATTGTAGATTTTTCTATAGAGATAATAAAAACTGTGAGAATGTACTTATTGACAATTATAAATATAAATATACAAAACATAGAAGTTATAAAAGATATAGATAAAAAATTGGATACTATAGATAAATTGAAGAATATAGAAGG
>NZ_JAGWCS010000168.1:0-7587 GCF_020657705.1 Clostridioides sp. ZZV15-6598
CCTTATACATTATATAAAGTTTATTTTCCTTTAATAATATGTAGTTGAAAAACTAATAGTTTATTGTAAATAAATTTAATTATTTTATTTATATTTTGTTATTAAAATAACAACTTATAAATTCTTTTTACTAAAGAAATCTATAATAAATTTAAATACATGCTCATCTACATGACTATAACGCTCTTTTTTAGGTCTACATAATACAACCTTCCATGTAATAGGGTCATTAAATGGTTTTTCTATAATTTGACTATTTTCAAAAAAATCATGTACTGGTGATGGTAAAATAGTTATAAAATCAGAATTTGTAGTTGATAACAACAAGAAATCCCAAGAACCAGACATAATATATCTCTTAAGTTTAACTTTTTCATCAGTAAATTTTTGCATTAATTTATGATGTATCATAAATGTAGGATTAAATATTGCAAGCAATTCTTCATTTAAATCCTTCCAATCTATTTTATTTTTCTTTGCAAGATGATGATTTATATTTAAAAATGCAGTAAGTTCATCTTCTTGAAGTACATGTTCTGTTACTACACTCCTATCAATTTTATGTGGATGTAAAAGAACTGCATAATCTAATTCCTGTAAAATAAGCATTCTACTTAAATCGTATGCGCCCTTCTCTACTATATCGAATTCTATATCTGGATTGTTTGCAACTAATTGTGCAACTACATCAGAAAAAGCTATTCCAAGTATAAGTGGTGGTATCCCTATTCTAACCTTTCCTTTAAATTGAACAGAATCTTCTCTTAAATCCTCCATCATATTTTTATATTCATTTATAATATTTTCTGCATTTACATAAAATCTTTCTCCTGCTGGAGTTAAGCCATTTAACCTGCCTTTATATCTCTCAAATAAATATACATTTTCATTCTCTTCAAAGGTTTTTATAATTTGACTTAAAGCTGGTTGAGATATGTGAAGAGTTTTTGATGCAATTGATAAATTAAAACCAGATTTCACTATTTCAACAAAATATTTTAACTGTTTTATATCCATTTCAAACCACCTTTCTTACAAGTATAGTTGATATTAATATTTTTTCTTATAAGAACATTTTATAAGAAAATCAAAATAATTTCATTAATATTTTAACAAAATATTCCTCTATATGTACTCTAAATTTTTATCCTATAAATTTTCCTTATATGTTGTATAAAAAATTAGACTTAGACAAAACGCATTTTTCGCCGTAATCTATAGTTAGAAAGAGGAAAACCTAAAGCATTAGGAATAAAGATAATTAAAATACTTAAAAACAAGCTTGTATTATAAGTAATTTATTATAGTGTTCTTCAAAGTTTTTTATTCAGAAAATTTTAAATAATCATTCAAGGAGGAACTATTAAACATGAAAGATGTAGTAATTGTATCAGCAGTAAGAACACCTATAGGAAACTTTGGTGGAGTATTTAAAAATACTTCTGCTGTTCAACTTGGAGTTGTGGCTGTTAAGGAGGCTATCTCCCGTATAAAACTTGATTTATCTGAAATAGATGAAGTGATAATTGGAAATGTTCTGCAAGCAGGGCTTGGACAAAATGTTGCTAGACAAATTGCCATAAACTCAGGTATACCAAGTTCTGTTCCAAGTTACACAGTAAATAAATTATGTGGCTCAGGACTTAAAAGCATTCAACTAGCAGCTCAATCAATCATAGCTGGTGAAAATGATGTAGTAATTGCAGGTGGTACTGAAAATATGACTCAATCGCCTTACATTATTCCTACTGCTCGTTTTGGCAGTAAAATGGGCAATGTTACTATGATAGATAGTATGCTAACAGATGGTCTTATAGATGCTTTCAATCAATACCATATGGGAATCACTGCCGAAAATGTTGCTGATAAATTTGAAATTACAAGAGAAATGCAAGATAAAATAGCACTAGAAAGCCAAAATAAAGCTGAAGAAGCTATAAAAAACAATCGTTTCAAGGATGAGATTGTTCCAGTAGAAGTTGCAATAAATCGTAGAGAAATTAAAACTATTGATACAGATGAATATCCTAAATTAGGCATGACATCTGAAATACTAGCCAAGCTTAAACCTGCATTTAAAAAAGATGGTACTGTAACAGCTGGAAATGCATCAGGAATTAATGATGGTGCAGCAATGTTGATACTAATGAGTCAACAAAAAGCAGATGAGCTTGGACTTAAGCCACTTGCTACAATAAAATCATATGCATCATCTGGCGTAGAACCTGAAATCATGGGAACTGGTCCGATTCCTGCAACTAAAAAAGCACTAGAAAAAGCAGGTCTTAATATTAACGATATAGACTTGGTAGAAGCAAATGAAGCATTTGCAGCACAAGCACTTGCAGTTAAAAATGAACTTCAAATAGATTCATCTAAATTAAATGTAAATGGTGGTGCAATAGCACTAGGGCATCCAATAGGAGCAAGTGGAGCTAGAGTACTTGTGACCCTTATTTATGAAATGCAAAAACGTAAAGTAGAAACTGGCCTTGCAACACTTTGTATTGGTGGCGGTCAAGGAATAGCAATGATAGTTTCACGATAGGAGGAAATATGAATAAAATAGTTAGCATTGATGAGGCTCTATCTCATATCAAAGATGGAGATACAGTAATGGTTGGTGGATTCATGGCCAATGGCTCTCCAGAAAATTTAATTGATTATTTATGTGATAAAGGTATAAAAGATTTAACATTAGTTTGTAATGATACTGGTTTTATTGACAAGGGTGTTGGAAAGATGGTTGTTAATAAGCAGTTCAAAAAGATAATTGCCTCTCACATAGGATTAAACAAAGAAACAGGAAGACAGATGAATGATAATGAAACAGATGTTGAATTAGTTCCTCAAGGAACTCTTGCTGAACAAATTCGTGCAGCTGGTTATGGCTTAGGTGGAATACTAACACCAACTGGTATTGGTACTCTTATAGAAGAAGAAAAGCAAAAGATTGTTGTCGATGGTAAAGAATATCTTCTTGAAAAACCAATTCATGCTGATGTTGCTCTTTTATTTGCTTCAAAGGTAGATAAAGCAGGTAACTTAGTTTACAAAGGTTCTATGAATAACTTTAATAATTTAATGGCTTCAGCTGCTAATATTACAATAGTCGAAGCAGGTGAAATTGTTGAAATAGGTGATATCGACCCAAATGAAGTTACTACACCAGGTGTTTTTGTGAATTACATCGTTGAAGGAGGTAATTTATAATGGATAAATTAGAAATGCAAGAATATATTGCAAACAGAGTCTCTAAAGAATTAAAGGATGGAGCTGTTGTAAATCTTGGTATAGGCTTACCAACCAAAGTAGCAAATTATATTCCAGACGAGGTAAACGTTATTTTGCAATCTGAAAATGGATTTCTAGGTCTAGGGCCAGCTGAAGATGGAAATTTAAGTGATGAAACTATTGTAAATGCTGGTGGTCAACCAGTTACTATTCTTCCTGGAGGTTGTTTTTTCGATAGTGCCACTTCTTTTGGAATAATCAGAGGAGGTCATGTAGATGTAACTGTTCTTGGAGCACTTCAAGTTGACAAATATGGCAACATAGCTAATTATATGATTCCAGGTAAAATGGTTCCTGGTATGGGTGGAGCTATGGATTTAGTAACTGGAGCAAAAAAAGTCATTGTAGCAATGGAACACACTTCAAAAGGTTCAGCAAAAATATTAAATAACTGCACTCTTCCACTTACTGCAACTAATGCTGTAGATTTAATTGTGACTGAGATGGGAGTTATAGAAGTAACAACAGATGGACTTCTACTTATAGAAATAAATCCTATCTTCACATTAGACGAAGTTCTTTCTGCTACTGAAGCACCTTTAATATTATCAGATTCATTAAATAAAGAGACATCAATTATTTAAAATAAGTCAAAATCACATCATAAAATAAATGAAAAAAATGCAAAATATTAATACAAAAAATTAATATAAAAATAAAATTAAATTGGAGGAAATAAAAATGGTTAAAGACAAAGTTGTATTCGTAACAGGAGCTGCAAGTGGAATTGGCAAACAAATAGCTGAATCATTCTTGAAGAATGGTTCTAAGGTAGTATTCTCTGATATAAATCAAGAAGCACTAGATAATGTTACATCAGAATTACAAAAAGAAGGTTATGATTGTGCAAATGTAAAGTGTGATGTAACTAAAGAAGAAGAAATTAACCATGCGATAGATAAGACTCTAGAAAAATATGGAAGATTAGACATACTAATAAATAATGCTGGTCTTCAGCACGTTGCTATGATAGAAGATTTCCCAACTGATAAATTTGAATTTATGATAAAAATAATGTTAACAGCACCTTTTATAGCTACTAAAAAAGTATTCCCTATAATGAAAAAACAAGGATTTGGTCGTATAATAAACATGGCTTCAATCAATGGTGTAATAGGATTTGCTGGTAAAGCTGCTTACAATTCAGCTAAACATGGACTTATAGGACTAACAAAAGTTGCTGCACTTGAAGCTGCTGACTCAGGTATAACAGTTAATGCTATATGCCCTGGATATGTAGATACTCCACTTGTTAGAGGTCAATTTAGTGACCTGTCAAAAACTCGTAATGTACCACTAGAAAGTGTATTAGAAGAAGTTCTATATCCACTTGTACCTCAAAAACGTCTACTAGATGTTCAAGAAATTGCTGATTATGCAATGTTCTTAGCTAGTGACAAGGCTAAAGGAATTACAGGACAAGCTTGCCTACTAGATGGAGGATATACTGCACAATAGTTATTACATATTTAGGACTTGAGGAATTTATTCTTCAGGTCCTTCTACTAAGGAGGGATATTTATGAGTATTATCGCACCAATTGGTATAATTATTGGTATTATAGCTATTATATATTTTTCAGTTAAAGAAATTCATATAACTATAGCTGCTCCAATAGCAACTTTAATAGTTGTTCTCTTAAATAAAATGGATGTCGTGACATCAATGCTGGGTGCTGACAAAAATAATTATATGGGAGCACTTGGAAACTATATAATGAGCTACTTTGCAATATTCTTGTTAGGTTCTATACTTGCCAAGTTTATGGAGGAAAGTGGAGCTACTGTATCTATAGCTGATTTTATTCTAAATAAATTTGGTTCTAATCACCCTTACAGAGTTTTAGTTGCTATATTTATAGTAAGTTTTATATTAACATATGGTGGAATAAGTTTATTTGTAGTTATGTTTGCAGTTATTCCACTTGCAAGAACTCTATTTAAAAAGCTTGATATTTCTTGGAATCTTATTCAGATACCTCTTTGGCTTGGAATTGCAACAATTACTATGACTATGATTCCTGGTACACCAGCTATTCAAAATGTTATTCCTATTCAGTACCTAAACACATCTCTTACTGCAGCAGCTATACCAAGTATTGCAGGAAGTATAGGTTGTGCTGTATTTGGTCTGGTATACATGAAATATACTTTAAACAAGAGTCTTAGGAAAGGAGAAACTTATTCAACTTACACTTCAGATGTAGAAGAAGAATCTTTAGATAGAGAGTTACCAGGATTTTTTGCAAGTATTTTTCCTCTATTGTCACTTGTAATCATAGCAATATCTGGAAGTACTTTTGGTTCAGAGTTTATGAAAAAAAATGTAATTTACATAGCCTTAATAGTTGCAATTGTTTTATCTGCTTTTCTATTCCGTAAATTTTTATCATCAAAAATACAAACATTGAGTATTGGTGCTAGTGGTTCTATAGGACCTATTTTTGCAACATCTTCTGCTGTTGCATTTGGAGCTGTAATAATGGCTGCACCAGGCTTTGATATATTCAGTAAACTTATCATGTCAATACCAGGCAGTCCACTTATAAGCCTTACTGTTTTAACTTCAACAATGTCAGCAATAACAGGTTCCTCTTCTGGGGCTTTGGGAATAGTAATGCCGAACTTTGCAGATTATTATCTAAGTACTGGTATGAACCCAGAGTTAATCCATCGTGTTGCTACAATTGCTTCAAATATATTAACAATAGTACCTCAAAGTGGTGTTTTTCTTACATTCTTGAGTTTATCTAAATTAACACATAAAACTGGTTTTAAAGAAACTTTTATTGTGGTTGCAGTTGGTTCATTAATAGCAGAAATCATTGTAATTACATTAGGATTACTAATGTATTAAACTAAATCAAACTACAATTTATTATATAAAAAGTCATCTATTTATGCTAGATGGCTTTTCTATTTTTAAAAACTTAATTAAAGATACTTTTTTTACTGATTTTCAAAGTATATATTAAATAAATATCACTAACTATAAAAAAAATTTACCACAACCAGAATTTTACATCATAGAATTATTATAAAAACACTATTTCTTCTAAAGCAGTTATGCCATACTATGCAGATTAATGATGAAAATTATCAAACATCATAAAATATACCTATTTATTCCAGGTATATTTTATTTACATATCTTTACAGTAAAAAAACACTTGATTCTATGTTAGTATAAATGCACGGGTACCCCCTACACTAAAGGTTACAATTTAGTAACATTTTTAGAATTTTTAGATTGAGAGGTGTTTATAATGAGAAAAAATATACCAACAAAATTAAAAACTATACTAGCTTTAGGAGTGTTAACCTTAGCAACAGCTTCCAGTGCTGTTACTGCAAGTGCTTCGTCACTTGAAAACAATATGAATATAAGTAATAAAAATTTAGTATATACTAATGCTAAATTTAAGTTTTCAGCAAAGCCAAATTGTTCTGTAAAACCAGAAGTTAAACCTGACAAGGATAATTCTTGCAAAGATAAGAATCATAATGACAAGAATTGTAATATTACTAACAAGCCTAATGGCAACAATAATTCAGGTTCTACTAATAAACCTGAGGATAATAATAACTCAGACTCTAGTAAGCCTGAAGATAACGACAATTCAGGTTCTACTAATAAGCCTGAAGATAGTAATAAACCAGAAGACAATAAACCTGAGGACAACAACAATTCAGACTCTACTAATAAGCCTGAAGACAATAATAACTCAGAATCTAATAAACCTGAGGACAATAACAACTCAGACTCTACTAATAAACCTGAAGATAATAACAATTCAGGCTCTACAACTGGAAATTTTTCAGCTTACCAAAAAGAAGTTGTTGATTTAGTAAATGTAGAGAGATCTAAAGCTGGATTAAATCCACTTACTCTTGATGCTGATGTATCAAATGTCGCTACAAAAAAATCTCAAGATATGATTGACAACAATTACTTTGCACATAATTCTCCAACTTATGGTTCTCCATTTGACATGTTAAAAAAGTTTGGGATAAGCTATAAAACAGCTGGTGAAAATATAGCAATGGGACAAAAAACACCAAAAGAAGTTGTAAATGCTTGGATGAATTCTGAAGGTCATAGAAAAAATATATTAAATCCAAATTACAGTAAAATAGGTGTTGGAGTAGCACAAAAAAGTGGTGGTTCAATTTACTGGACACAAATCTTTGTAGGATAAAATACTCTTTTTCTATATACAAAAAGAGTATCTCAAGATGATTTTTAAAAATCATAAATGGGATACTCTTTTGTATCTATACTATAATATAACTT
>NZ_JAGWCS010000169.1:0-7527 GCF_020657705.1 Clostridioides sp. ZZV15-6598
ATACTAACATTAGTATATAAAGAATTTTATATAAAAATATCTTTATAACTTGCAATAATTCTAAAAATATAAATTTACTTAAAGAGGGGAATGATTTGCCAATGAGCGAGATAACTAGTCAAATGATAAGTACAGAAGAAAAAAAATATGTTGCTAAAACTCAAAAAATACCTTATTATCCAGTAGCATTTAAATCAGGTGAAGGTGCGATGCTATATGATTATGAAGGTAATGAGTATGTAGACTTTTTAGCAAGTGCAGGCTCTGCAAATGTAGGTCATGGAAATAAGGAAATCTCACAAGCAGTTAAAGAACAAATGGATGATATCACACAATATACACTTGCATATTTCCATAGTGATCCTCCTGTAAAATTAGCTGAAAAGCTTGTGGAAATAGCCCCTGGAGATAATGATAAGAAAGTATTATACAGTGCAACAGGTTCTGCTTGTATAGATGCTGCTATAAAATTAGCAAGAGGATACACTGGAAGAACAAAAATAATATCTATGTGTGAATCATATCATGGAAGTACTTATGGAGCTATATCTATATCTGCATTAAGTACAAACATGAGAAGAAAAATGGGTCCATTATTACCAGAAGTTTATCACTTCCATTATCCAGATAAAAATAGAACTGCTAAAGAATGTTTAGATGAAATGGAATACGCTTTTGCACACTACTTACCAGTAGAAGAAGTAGCTGCAATATTTATAGAACCAATTGCAGGAGATGCAGGAATAATAGTGCCTCCAGTAGAATGGATTCAAGGATTGAGTAAAATATGTAAAGAAAATGGAATACTACTTATAAGTGATGAAATACAACAAGGTATGGGAAGAACAGGTAAATGGTTTGGTATAGAAAATTTTGGTATTGAAGCAGACCTTATAGTTCTTGGAAAATCTGTTGGTGGAGGATTACCTCTAGGAGCAGTTGTTGGAAGAACAGAAATAATGCAAAGTCTTGATGCGCCAGCACATCTATTTACTTTGGCTGGAAATACAACAGTATGTGTAGCTGCTTTAAAATCTATAGAAATAATTGAAAGAGAAAACTTACTTCAAAAGAGTATAGAAATGGGAGATTATATTAAAGCAGGATTTGAAAAACTAAAAGAAAAATACGATATAATTGGAGAAATAAGAGGCTTAGGTTTATCTATAGGAGTTGATATAGTTAAAGGAAAAGGTTCTACTGAAAAACATCCAGATGCCACAGCTAAGATATGCTATAGATGTATACAAACTGGATTGATAATGATATTCTTAGGACAATCTACTTTAAGAGTACAACCACCTCTAGTAATAACTAAGGAGCAAGTAGATAAAGCAATGAGTATTATAGATTCTGCAATAGATGATTATTTAAATGGTAGAATTGGTGACGAAGTTTATGAAGTAACTCAAGGTTGGTAAAATAGATATTAAATAAAAAAGAGTTATCTCAATTTTAGAAAGTAATTTCTGAAATGAGATAACTCTTTTAAGTTACCCACAAGTAAGAAGATTAGTCGATTCATTAAAGGTTATGTTTTGGGTATTACTTTTGTGAGTATTAGAAACAGTATTACGAGAGTAGTTACTCTTACTCGAACTATCTGTCAATTTTGTTATAATCAAAATTGCTAAAAGAATAAAAATTACTGTGTATAAAGCAATAACATAT
This sequence comes from Clostridioides sp. ZZV15-6598, assembly GCF_020657705.1. NCBI lineage: Bacteria > Bacillati > Bacillota > Clostridia > Peptostreptococcales > Peptostreptococcaceae > Clostridioides > Clostridioides sp. ZZV15-6598. Next base: position 1,672 of record NZ_JAGWCS010000169.1, read on the forward strand.
GGTTTTCTTTTATATTTGTATTTGTTATTAAAAAAAGAATGTCCATAATTATCTCTATTGACCTTATGTTTGTTTATATTTGTATTCTTTTTTTTGTTATTTTTCTTTTTATCATCCTTTTTTCTATTTTTAGGGTAAGGAATGACTTTGTGTGTATCGTCAAGTTTGACATTTTTATTTTTTTGAATATTGTTTTCTAGGCTAGCTTTTTTTTCTCCAAATTGAATAGTTTTATTGGTATTGTTGTTATCTTTCAATGTTAATCTCCCTCCCTTAAACTTTCCCTTTAGATAATATTACTACTAACCTATAGAATATACAATAATAATATACAATGAATAAAATTTTATAAGTATAAATCTCTTTCCCCACGTTCTAAGGCAGTCATATTGTTAGATACGATGTTTCTTATGTCTTCTCTTTCTATCTTAGCTATTTCTTCAGTAATAAGTTTTTTACCCATAACTTTAAGTTCTTCGTCACCATAATCAATTAAAAATTCATTTAATGTAGTAAGTGCATTTGGTGTGCAGACATTGTGAATTTGACGACTTTTAGCCAAGCTCATAAATCTATCTCCAGTTCTACCTTTTCGATAACAGGCTGTACAGTAACTAGGGATATATCCATCAGTGATTAGTTCTTTAAGTACCTCTACAGGGCTTCTGTGGTCTCCAACCTCGAATTGATCTGTATTGTCACCATCTTCATATGCTTTATATCCACCAACACCTGTTAGAGAACCTGCACTAACTTGTGATACACCATATTTTAGTAATTCATTTCTCATTTCGGCAGTTTCTCTAGTAGACATTATAATTCCAGTAAAAGGAACAGCCAATCTAGTTATAGCTACGATTTTTTTGAACATATCATCAGAAACTAAATGAGGGAAGTTTTCTAAACTCATACCTTCAGCCTTTTTTAATCTAGGGAAAGATATGGTATGGAATCCTACACCAAATTTTTCTTCTAGGTGTTCATTATGCATCATAAGTCCTAAAACTTCAAACTTAGGGTCAGCTAGACCAAATAAAACTCCTGCACCAACATCATCAACTCCAGCTTCCATGGCTCTATCAAAAGCTGTTAAATGATAGTAGTAGTCATTTTTTACAGATTGGCCATGCATCTTTATAAATGTTGGCTTATGGTAAGTTTCTTGGAATAGTATATAAGTTCCTATTCCTTTTTCTTTTAGTAGTTTATATTCATCTACACTAGTGGCAGCTATGTTAACGTTTACCCTTCTTATGTTTCCATTTTCATTATATGTTGAATAAATTGCATCTAAGCAGTCTAATATATAATTTATATCACAGTTTTTAGGGTCTTCGCCAGCTTCTAAAGCAAGTCTTTTATGACCCATTTTTTCAAGTATTTTAACTTCTTCTCTTACTTCATTCATAGTAAGTTTTTTTCTTTTAAATTTATTGCATGTATTGAAACCACAGTAAACACATTCATTTACACAATAGTTTGATACATAAAGAGGGGCAAATAAAACCACTCTATTACCATATATTTCATTTTTTATTTGCCCAGCTATACTAAATAATCTATCAAGTTGTTTTTTATCTTCTACTTCAAGAAGTGTAGCTATATCTTTATAGCTAAGTTTTTCTCTTCTATCAGCCTTATCAAGTACTTTCTCAATATCATCAGAAGTTGAATTTTTTGCATCCTCTAATAAAGAATTAATAAGTTCATGTTTTATGAACATTTACAAACGCCTCCATTCAATATTATCACCGCGAGAGTAGTCAACTTTAAGTCCTAGTGACTTGATATTTTCCTCTAAACTCTGGTGATATTCACAAGCTTCTTGACCAGTAAATGCTTTGTTATCATAAAGAGAATATTGTTTTCTAAATTCTTGAGGAGAAAGGTTTGGCATAATTACATTACAACCAGCTAAAAGACCTGCATTTCTACCACTAGGGTTTATAGATGCAAGAGCTGTTGTAGCAGGTAATAAGACTTTTGGAAGTAGAAGTCTCGTAATTGAAAGCATAAGTAGTGTCTTTTCTAAATCACCATGTTTATAATCTTTAAAGATTGTATCATGATGTGGGATAAAAGGTCCTATACCAACCATATGAGGATTTAACTCTTTTAGGTATAATAAGTCACGAACAAGGTCCTCATTGCTTTGGAATGGCGACTCAACCATAAATCCAGCACCTACTTGATAACCAATTTCCTTGAGGTTTTTAAGGCATTCTTTTCTAGTTCTAAGTTCAATGTTAGGCGGATGTAATTTTTTGTAATGGTTGTCTGTGGCAGTTTCATGTCTTAAAAGATATCTATCTGCACCACTTAAAAAGTATTTTTTATAGGAGTCATAGCTTTTTTCTCCTAATGATAATGTTATAGCACAATCCTCATATTTATTTTTTATACTTGAAACAATCTCACATATCTTATCATCAGTAAAATATGTGTCTTCACCACCTTGTAAAACAAAAGTTCTGTATCCTATCTTATAACCTATATCACAACACTCAAGTATTTCATCCATTGAAAGTCGATATCTTGTAATATTTTTGTTAGAAGATTGTATACCACAGTAGTAACAATTGTTTTTGCAGTAGTTTGTAAGTTCTATAAGCCCTCTTAAGTATACTCTATTTCCATAGTGTTTATTTCTCATATCGCTAGCTTGCTTGTAAAGATAGTTTCTCAAATTTTGTTCAAAGTTATATTCTTCATTGTCGATATTTTCTATTAAGTATAGTAGTTCATCAAAGCTTAATGAATTAATGCTGTAAAGTTTATCTATAAAGTATTTAATCTTATTTTTAGTCATATCTAAATATGTATTTATTAAATATAGTTAAATTTTTAGTAATTGAAAAGTTCAAGTGATCTTTCCAAAATACCTTTTGTATATGCTATTAAAATACCATAGTTTACAATAGGTACATTGAAAGATTTTGCCTTTTCTATTCTAGATAACATTCCAGCTCTATTCATCATACAAGCTCCACAATGAACTACAAGTGCATATTTAGTTATATCTTCAGTGAAGGATACTCCAGAACTAAATTCAAAAGTAATATTTTTACCAGTTTTCTTTCTAATCATATTAGGGATTTTAACCGTTCCAATATCATCAGTTTGTCTGTGATGAGTGCAACCTTCAGCCATCAAGACCTTGTCACCATCTTTTAAATTTTCTAAAGCATAGGCACCATCAATTAATTCTTTAAGGTCTCCTTTTTGTCTAGCAAACAATATAGAAAAAGATGTAAGAGGAATATCTTTTGGGGTATCTTTATCCACTTGTGGAAATACTTGAGAGTCAGTAATAACAAGCTTAGGTTTTTTACTTAAATTAGATAGAGTTTCTTTTAAGTTATCTTCTTTTGTAACTATAGAAATTGCTCCAGTATCCAAAATATCTCTTATAACTTGCTGTTGAGGAAGTATAAGCCTACCTTTTGGAGCAGCCTTGTCTATTGGAACGACTAAGACAACTAAATCATTTGGCTCAATTAAATCTGATACCAATTTAAACTCAGTACTATCTTTAGGTAAAACCTTTATTATTTCATTTTTTAAATCTTCAATTCCAATTTTATCTGTTGATGAGACAGAAACAACTGGACACTTAACTTTATTTTTAGTTAAGCTTAAAATTTCAGATTGATTTTTAATTGTATCAATCTTGTTAAGTACTAAAATATGAGGTATATTCTTATCATTAAACTTTTCAATTAGTGATAAATCTTCTTTTGACACACCAATTTGGCAATCCACTACTAGTAAAGCTATGTCTGTCTTTTCTAAAATATCTAATGATTTGTTTATTCTAAGCTCACCAAGCTCACCAACATCGTCAAGACCAGCAGTATCTATAAGAACACAAGGTCCTATAGGAAGGATTTCCATTGGTCTAAATACTGGGTCTGTAGTAGTTCCAGCAATATCTGATACTATCGCAGCACTTTGATTTGTTATAGCGTTTATTACACTAGATTTACCTGCATTTCTTTTGCCAAAGAGACCTATATGTACTCTTATTGATTGTGGAGTAGAATTTAGACTCATTTGTACTCACCACCTTAAATTTCTTTTTTTGATATACTAGTTTTTACAGATACATGAGGTATGTTTCCCAATTTACCAGTCAAACTATTGATAATATCCATTTCGCCAACAACTGCTATACATACAATTGAGACACCTTCTTCTTCACAAGGAATTCCCATTCTACCTTTAATAATGCCTTTAAAAGTTGATACAACTTCATTAAATTTAAGCTGACATTCTTTTGGTTCTTCCAAAATAGCACTTATAACCGCAACCTTTTTCATAAATATCCTCCTAACTCAGAAAATATGTTCTTAAACAAATCCAAAATCAAAAAACTTTTCTTTTTAAAGAAAAGTTTCTACAAAAGAAAAGTTATTAATTACACAATTATAATGTGCTATATTAAACTATTTCCTTACAGATTAGATAACTCTTTTCTGGTAGGGTTAGCTTGTAAAATTTATTTTAACAACAATTAACTAAAGAAAATTTTTATACAGTTTGTGTGAATCGTATAAAAATTAACTAAAGAAAATTGAAGTTACTTATATAATAGTAGTAAATCGAGATTAAGTCTATAGAAAAACCAATTTTTGTATAAAAATAAAAATAAAAATTGGTTATTTACAAAGAAATGACTTTAATAAAATATATAGTTAATTATTTTTTTAGCATATAGTTTATAAGAAGTTTTAGAGTATTTTCAATTGCTTCTATGTGAGTTCTTTCGTAGTGGTGGCTATTATTTGTTCCAGGGCCAACACAAGCTATTTGAACATCTTCTCCCCAACGAATAGCCTCTGAAGCATCTGAACCATAAAAAGTAAATACATCGACAGCATAATCTAAATTATTATCTTCTGCAACATCTACAAGTTTATTTCTTAAATTAAAATCATATAGAGATAAGTTATCTTTTGCAACTATAGTTACACCATGTTCACTAGATGTCTGACTTGGTCCAGTAGGTGCTATATCTATTGCTACAAATTCTCTAGTTTTTTCAGGTAAAGCTTTAGAGACACCATGTCCAATTTCTTCATAATTACTTATATAAAAGTTGGTAGTATGTTTAGGTGTTAAGTTGTTTTCCTTAAAGTATCTAGCTATTTCAAGAACCATTGCTACAGCTGCTTTGTTATCTATATATCTAGATTTTATAAAGCCAGATTCTGTAGCTTCAAAACGATGGTCTAGACATACAAAATCTCCAACACTTATTCCTAAATCCAAAACATCCTGTTTATTAAATACTTTTTCATCAAGTCTGATAATCATTGTTTCTTCATTTCTTTCAGATGCAGCTTTTGTCTGTCCATATATATGAGTAGAAGCGTATTTAAACACAACACTTCCTCTGATTTTTTTACCTTTTCTAGTTATAACAGTACAATTTTCACCCTCTATAGCGGCCCAACAACCACCACCAACTTTATGGTATTTAAGAGTACCATCTGGTGATATTTCTTTTACCATAGCACCAAGTGTATCCATGTGTGCAGATATTGTTATTTGATTTGAATCATCTTCACCAGGAAGAGTAGCTATAAGTGCACCTTTTTTTGTAAGAGTAGTATTAAGACCTAGAGTTTCAAAATCCTTTTTGCTTTCCAAAACTGCATTTTCAGTATATCCAGCTGGACTTGGTATATCAAGATACTTCTTCATTAAATTTATAGTATTAGTTAAATTTAAGTTCATATTATTTCCTCCTAAAAAATATATATTCATACAAATTATAACATAAATACGAATGTTCTGAAAACTGTATTTGAAAGAAAAATCTCTAAATCTATTAAAAAAAATAATATATAAGAT
>NZ_JAGWCS010000170.1:0-7185 GCF_020657705.1 Clostridioides sp. ZZV15-6598
TAAGTAAAGAGGTAAATTTATAAATATTAAAAAAATAATTAATTATAAGAAGGGAGAAATAGTAGGGATTATGAATAAAAAATTCAAAAAATTCAGTAAAAAAATAGGTATATCAACTTTGGCTTTGACTCTATTTCTTTTTAACACTTTAACTGCAAGTGCACAAATTAAAGAGGATTCTATAATAGGAACTGATAGATATGAAACAGCAGGGCTTATAGCAGATAAACAGACTTATGACACAGTAATATTAGTTAATGGAGATAAAAATTTATCTGATGGACTTTCATCAAGTGGACTAGCTGGGGCTATTAACGCACCAATACTTTTGACTAAAAAGAATGAAATCCCAAAAGCCACTTCAAATAGACTAGATAATAAGAATTTGAATGTTGTAAAAAAAGTGTACATAATTGGTGGTTATAATACTATTGAAAGTTCAGTGGAAAAAGATATAAAAAGAAAAGGTATTGAAGTAGAAAGAATAAATGGAAGTAATAGAATTGAAACTAGTTATAATGTAGCAAAAAAAATAAATGAAGTTAGTAAGGTAAAAGATGTTATGTTGACAAATGGATTTGTAGGAGAGGCTGATGCTATGAGCATAGCACCTGTAACTGCAAAAAACAAGGGAGCTATAATACTTACAGATGGCAAATCAATTCCATTTAAGATTGAAGGATTAAATGTTTACGCTATAGGTGGCAAATCTGCAATAAATGAGGATTTGGTAAGGGAAACTAATGCAACTAGAATTGGTGGAAATGATAGATTTGAAACCAATAAAAAAGTAATAGAAAAGTTTTATAATGAATCAACGGACTTTTACATAACAAAAGGATATCAATTAGTAGATGCATTAACACTATCTCCTCTAGCAAAAGAAAAGCCAATCGTTTTAGTTGCTGATGGAAGTAATAAAAGTATTTTAAAAGGAGCTAAAAGTATAACAAAAGTTGGAGGAATTGATGCCAATATATATAAACAATGTTTAGACATGGTGGAATATAATGATATGAATATAACTCCAAATATTGTAAAACACTTAACTTCAATTGAAGGAAATGAAGTTTCTGAAGTATCTATAGAAACTGATAATTTAGGTGTAGTTGTTGAAAAGACGAATACTGATAAATTTGAGTTTGATTATGTGAGTGTAACTAATGAAAAAAATTGTACTTTTTCTGTGAATAAAGAGACTTCTTCTAATAATGGAAAAAATGGAAAGTTGGTTGTAAGTGCTAAGAAAATAATAGAGAAGAAAGATGGCTCTTTGAAAGATATGAATGGCGATAATATGATAAATGCAAATAAAGATAAGAGAGTAAATGTGATAAAGATTGGAATTCCTGATAAAGTATATTCTAATTTTAAAGTATATGTTGAAAGCGGTTCAGTAGAAATTTATAATATCAAAGGGGGAGCTACAGTTGATGTCAATAATGGAATTGCGAAAATTATCGACAAAAGTGTAACATATCCTTTTAATATAAACACTAATAGTGGGATTTCAGGTGTAACAGCCGAAACTATATCATCTGAGATAAAGTTTAGAGGAAACAATGGAATTGTAGATGTAACAGCTACAAATATAAGTGGTAATATAAGTTTATTTGGAAAGGATGGCAAAGATACCTTTGATGGTATATTTAAATTAAACTTGAAAAAAGAACCATCAAATTTACACTTGAAGTTGATTGGAAATGGTCTGAATAAATTACCAGAAGGTTGGTCTAAAGATTATATTTTAGGAAATGGACAACCAATTGTTGAAGTCAAAAACAGTGGCATAAATAATATATCACTTGGAGAATAAAAACATATGAAAATAGAGCTTATATAATTTGAAAATTACTATAAGCTCTACTTATATTATCAATATTTTACATGTGGTATTATGTACTTAACAGTTATCTGCTTTAAATGAATTATCTAAAATATCGTAAATTTGTTTTGCAAATTGACGAGAATGTTCTTCTTTTTCTGTATCCATAAAATTAGGTTTACCTAAATCACGTTCAACAAGCATTCCTATATATTTTAACTGTGAATGTTTACAATAACGCTTTATACCATCTTCCCAGATATCAGCTCCTTTTTCAGGTCTATATCCACAAGTTGTAATAAGTGCTACTGATTTTCCTGACCATAGCGCAGGTCCTTTTTCATCACCATAGTATTTATTCATACCATATACCAATCTATCAAGCAATGCTTTCATTGGAGAAGTGCAATACCAAGAATAAATTGGAGTTGCAAGAATAATTAAATCACACATAAGAACTTTTTCGAAAATTTTATGAACATCATCATCACGACAACATCCAAAAGAAGATAAATTTTTCTGGCATTTTTTACAGGCAATACAAGGTTCTATTTGATAATCATATAACCATAACATTTCAAGATTTGCATTATAGTTTTCTAGTTCTTCTATAAATGGTTCTAAAATAGAAGCAGTATTACCATTTTTCTTAGGGCTTCCCATAAGAATACATACTTTCATATTAACACCTCCATATTATTTTAAAATAATTTTTAATCATATAGTAATATTTAAATTTTATAAAAACTTTTTAAATATATATTACATAGAATGAATTTCATTTTATTTAGCAGTTTAAAACCAATAGTCTAAAGAAGTGATTTTAGAAAACTAGCAATATTAGTAACTATGTAGAATGATAATAAAATTAAAATCATCCATGTAAAAATATGATTTTTGTATGGATATACCTTATTAATTCTCTTTCCAATACGTACCAGTAAAATATACATTAAAAAATATGCTAAAAAGACCATTAAAAATTTCATATATAACCTCATAATTTTAAAGTTTCATATAAATTTAGGATACTACGAGAATACATTAACAACAATACACTTTTTTAATCTGTAACAAAGTTGAAATAAATCATTCGAAAAATTAGACAAAAACAATTAAGATTGGATATAAAATATATTTGATATAATAATTTCAAGTTGTATTTTTTTATTAGAGAGATGAATTTATGGCATAAAAACTTATAAATATTACTATTGAATGTTTATTATATAAAATATTTGAAATGCATATTTTAAACATATGTATGTAGTTAACTATACCAATCTATAGTAAAATATATTATAAACAGTATAGGAACTTGATTAATAAAATCATCTATAACTTTGGAGGTATAAAATATGTATTTAAATCAAGAATATAGTTTTATAAAAGAACATGCACCATGTTATATATATGATGAGGTTAATATAATTGAAAGATGTATGGAGTTAAAAAATAGTATTTTAGGTTTTGATTTTTTATATTCCATAAAAACAAATCCATATAATAAAATTGTAAAAAGCATTGCTAAACAAGGGTTTGGAACAGATGCAGCATCAATGAAAGAAGTATTGATTTCAAAAGAATATGGAGTGGATAGAGATAATATTTACTATTCTGCACCAGGAAAGATAGAAGAGGATATAGAAGCTGTTTTAGATAAGTGTATAATTATTGCAGATAGTATAACAGAAATAGAACTTATAAATAAAATATCAAAAAAACATAATAAAAAAATTAAAATAGGTATTAGAATAAATCCTGATTTTACTATGGATGATGATAGCTCTATATCAAGCAAGTTTGGTAGTGATATAGAAGATATAGATAATGTCTTTAAAATACTAAATCTTTGTAACTATATATCTGTAGTTGGAATACATATACATATTAAATCTCAAGTGTTAGATTTTGAAAAGTTAGGATGTTATTATGAAAAATGTTTTCTCATAGCACTAAATTTAAATAAAAGTGAACATATAAACATTGAATTTATAAATTTTGGTAGTGGGATTGGAGTAGTGTATGATAATCTTAAAGAAAGTCCAGTTAACCTTAAAAAGCTTTCGATACTAACTGAAAAGATTGTTTCCATTAATGCAAATACATTAAAGGCTAGACTCCTTATTGAATCAGGCCGTTTTGTAGTTTGCACATCAGGCAATTACTATACTAAAATTGTCGATATTAAGGTGTCAAGAGGGAAAAAATATCTTGTTGTAAGAAATGGTCTTAATGGATTTATGAGACCTATTATTTCTAATTTAATTGAGAAAGTAACTTGTGGTGTAGAATTAGAAGGGCAAGAACCATTATATACATCAAATCATGCATTTTCTTTTTCAGCATTAAGTGATTCAGAAGAAGAAGAGTATGTAACGATAGTTGGAAACCTTTGTACATCATTAGACGTATTAGCTAATAATGTTAAATTAAAAAAGGCAGCTATAGGAGATGTGATTTTGATTAATAATGCGGGTAGTTACTCATATTCTCTATCGCCATTAATGTTTTCAAACTATGAATTTCCTAAACAATATTATAAAAGAAAAGATGGATTAATTGAGTAAATATATCTCCTAATTTTTGATAAGTAAAAGTTGTTTTATCATAACCATCTGGAATTTCATAAGAAGTCAATTTGATTCCTTTCTTTTCATCTGTGAATAGGAATAAATGTGGCGTTGCATGTGTTTTTCCATTAAAAAGCTTCTATCATTAATTTAAAGTAGATAGGATTTTAGGGAGTGACACAGAATATAAAATATGAAGAATTAGACGAAAATAAATTAAATAAATTTGAAGAGTATTTCATAAATCTAAAATACGATTAAGAATAAATCTGGTGGCAAAATAAATTTGGTAACAAATTTATTTTGCCATTAATTAAAAATTATTATATAGTGTAGTAGTTTGCTTTAGAATAAGCACACTTATAGTATAAAATTTTATGTAGTTTTGTAGAGTTATAAACAATCTACAATTGTTCCCTCAGGAAATAGTCTTCTAAAAACAAATCTCACTAAAGGGCCTGCAATTAGTAGTTGTAATGGCAATGCAATAATAAAGTTGTTGAATATATTAACAATCCATACAAATAAGATTGTGCTAGAGAAACCAACTGATTCAATGGCTCCAAATAAAGACATACATATAACCATTCCACACACCATACAACTTGATATAACAATGGCCTTTGCAATTTGTCTACTTTCTGGATTTACAATACAAAATGCAATTTTTTTAGCAATTTTAGAAACAATAAACCAATCAAAAATCATACCTACTACATAGGCTAGTGGAAAACTCATCCAAGCATTTTTTACAGTTTCTGATGAAATACCTTCATGCAAAGAGATATTATAGATACTCATAAAAAAGACCATAAAAGCACACATAAGTACTGTGAATATCAAACTTTCTTTTTTGTTTTGTGGCATACTTATTTACCTCCAAATTTAATTTATTTATATTAGAATTATACATTAAGAAAAATTTTAGTGTAAGTAATTTTTTTTGATTTTTAATTTTTTATTTAATTGAAAAATATTTTAATATAATGAAAAATTAAATTTGAATATAAGATATGATTTTAAGAGGATAATTAATTAGAAAAATTATTATAAATTAAATTATAATCTATTAAAATTACTATTCTATATTGTCTAAAATAATATAGAATAAATCAAAGCTTTTTTAAAAATTTAATTTAAAAATAGACATCTCATTAAAATGCAAATTAATTTTAAGAAGAATATTTCAAAAGTTAAATGCAAATATATTTTTAGCTTCTGGAAAACGTTTCTCTCTAAAAGCAGGAAATATAAACTTATCTATGATATATATAATCTCTAATATATGAATCAACAAGAAAATTTAAATTTTTATTTTTTTGATAATCTATATATTATTTATGTACTTAAATTTATTATGTAGAATAATCAATACTTATGTAATTTATTTTAGAATTATATCAAGAAATAATTTATGGAAAAAATTGGAAAATATTATTATCGACAAAATCTTTGACTTAAAAACTATATTGCGATAGTATTAATTTAATAAAAGTTTGAGAGGGGCGTAAGGTTATGACAATTTCAAAAATACCACAAGCAGAGTTAAAAGTTATGAAGTTTATTTGGGAAAAGAATGATACAGTGACATCAAAAGAAACTATTGAAGCTATGGAACAAAAATATGGATGGAAACAAACAACAACATTGACACTTTTATCAAGACTTGTTAAAAAGCATTTCTTGGATGCAGAAAAAATAGATAGATATACTCATTATACGATAGTTGTTGGACACAAAGAATATTTAAATGTTGAGACAAAAGAATTTTTAAGTAATATACATGATAATTCTTTGCAAAGTTTACTTTCAGCATTACATGAAGATGAAGTTATTGACAAAAATGCATTAGATTTATTTGAAAATCATTTTAAAAATTTAAAGGATGAATAAGCATATGTGTTTATATGTTTAAGTTTTTAATAGATAGGTATGTACAAAAATCTATACTGGTATTATTTAATAAGTTACCAACTATTTATAAATTGATGATTAATAGGTGTAAATTCAATAAAAGACCTATAATGATTAAAGTAGATGGTATCAAGTTAAATGATACCACCTATTTTAGTGCTTCATATTTTTAGCTTTAAAAATAATCTTTTAATTCATTCTTTTTCTTTAATTCAAGCCATTATTTTATTTAATCATATCAAACTGCCTTAATTGTTTCTAATTCTTCTTAGAGTTAATTTATATTTTCGAGCATAATTAAAATAAAATAAAGAAATAATTTTTATATTTTCTGACTATATTGTTAACAATTTAGTTGTCAATATTTCATAGTTAATTTTATACTATTATTAAAATCATTAAGTAATAATATTAAATTTAAGTGTCCTTTTATGTTATAATGAGTATGTATTTTTAATGGTATATTTTATTGTGAAGATATAAATTAATTATTTTTGGAGAGTTATTATGTTAGACACGTTTATAACAATTGTTTCTTCTATTATAGAGATATGGGCATGCAAGAAAGTATTTGATTATACAAGTAAAGTAAAAACTAATTTAATAAAGTTAAATATATCTTTCTTGTTTTCTATTTTTCTCATTATTTGTTCTTTTTATATAAATGTAGGAGCTAATGATAGAATATGGATAAGTATTCTTATAACCTTTATTTTTTATAAGTCAAATTATAAGGTAAATATATATAAATGTTTAGTAATTTTGTTTTTTTATTGGATGGTGTTAATAGGTATAAATGCATTGAGTATGTTATTAGTAGTTTTAATGAACAATTTAGATAATATGAATATTTTACTTAGTGGAAATTTATAC